>NZ_JBXASU010000051.1:13433-54689 GCF_058809705.1 Cupriavidus sp. MPR-AND1C
CTCGTAGCTCAGCTGGTTAGAGCACCACCTTGACATGGTGGGGGTCGTTGGTTCGAGTCCAATCGAGCCTACCAACGAACAAGCAGTAAAACGTAGGCGCAGCAGCAAGCGCATACAGCGGTTAGTTTCAAGCAGTACCATAGGCTCGTAGCTCAGCTGGTTAGAGCACCACCTTGACATGGTGGGGGTCGTTGGTTCGAGTCCAATCGAGCCTACCAACGCATAGCAGTAAGAAGTACCGAAGCAGTCCGGTTGATCCCGATAACCTGGAACGGAAAAGGCGCCATGTTCAAGACACAGCGAACTACTACCGCTAATTAGCGACAGTAGTCGAGGTGCGCCTTCGGACCCGGTGGATTGGGGTTAAATCGAAAAACAACGCAGCCTTGGCTGCGTTTTTTTTCGTCTGTCGCTTATTGGCTCCCTGCTATCCTGCTCGGTCGCCCGTGGGTGGATCCGGGCGAAGTCCCCGCTGCCAGGCCCATGCTGGTTTCACGAAATGCATGAGCCGGGCGCTACAAGATGCTTTTCATTCGCTTGCCGGCGGCTTGGGCCCCGGCGGGTGGATTTCTGATGAGGTGCAAGATGATCGCAATCACGCTGCCGGATGGTTCCCGACGCGAATTCCCCGGCCCGGTGACGGTAGCCGAAGTGGCGCAGAGCATTGGCTCGGGCCTGGCCAAGGCTGCCCTGGCGGGCAAGGTCGATGGGCAGATGGTCGATACCAGCTTCCTCATCGAGCGCGATGCTGCTCTCGCCATCGTCACGGACAAGGATGCCGATGGTGTCGATGTGATCCGTCACTCGACGGCGCACTTGCTGGCCTACGCTGTCAAGGCGTTGTATCCCGAGGCGCAGGTGACGATCGGCCCGGTGATCGAGAACGGCTTCTACTATGACTTCGCCTATAAGCGCCCCTTCACGCCCGAGGACCTGGTCGCCATCGAGAAGAAGATGGCCGAGCTCGCCAAGAAGGATGAGAAGGTAACGCGTGAAGTCTGGAGCCGCGACGAAGCCGTGAAGCTGTTCGAGTCGATGGGCGAGAAGTACAAGGCCGAGATCATCGCCTCGATCCCGCAGGACCAGGAGATCGGCCTGTATCGCGAAGGCGAGTTCGTCGATCTCTGCCGTGGCCCGCACGTGCCGTCCACGGGCAAGCTCAAGGTCTTCAAGCTGATGAAGGTGGCGGGTGCCTACTGGCGCGGCGACGCCAAGAACGAGATGCTCCAGCGCATCTACGGCACGGCATGGGCCAAGAAGGAAGACCAGGAAGCCTACCTGCACATGCTGGAAGAGGCCGAGAAACGCGACCACCGCAAGCTGGGCAAGCTGCTCGACCTGTTCCACCTGCAGGAAGAGGCGCCGGGCATGGTGTTCTGGCACCCGAAGGGCTGGCAGGTGTGGCAAGCGGTGGAGCAGTATATGCGCGGCCGCCTGACGCAGGCCGGCTATGAAGAAGTGCGCACGCCGCAAGTGATGGATCGTTCGCTGTGGGAGAAGTCGGGTCACTGGCAGAACTACAAGGAAAACATGTTCGTCACGGAGTCGGAGAAGCGCGACTACGCGATCAAGCCGATGAACTGTCCTGGCCATGTGCAGATTTTCAATCACGGCCTGCGCTCCTACCGCGATCTGCCGCTGCGCCTTGCCGAGTTCGGTGCCTGCCATCGCAACGAGCCCTCCGGCGCGCTGCACGGGCTGATGCGCGTGCGTGGCTTTGTGCAGGATGATGCGCACATCTTCTGCACGGAAGAGCAGATCGTAGCGGAGGCCAAGGCCTTCAACGAGCTGGCGTTCTCCGTGTACGACGATTTCGGCTTCAAGGACATTGCGGTCAAGTTGTCGCTGCGCCCGGATCAGCGTGCCGGTTCGGACGAAGTCTGGGATCACGCCGAGGAAGGCCTGCGCCTGGCGCTGCGCGCCTGCGGCGTGGAGTGGGAGGAGCTGCCGGGCGAGGGCGCCTTCTACGGCCCCAAGGTCGAATACCATATCAAGGATGCCATCGGCCGGTCTTGGCAATGCGGCACGCTGCAGCTGGACCTGGTGCTGCCGGAGCGCCTGGATGCCGAGTACGTCTCCGAAGACAACTCGCGCAAGCGCCCGGTCATGCTGCACCGGGCCATCCTGGGCTCTTTCGAGCGCTTCCTGGGCATCTTGCTGGAAAACCACGCCGGCGCGCTGCCCGCCTGGCTGGCGCCGGAGCAGGTTCTGGTGCTGAATATTGCGGACTCGCAGGCGGAATATGCCGAAAACGTCGTGCAACTGCTGCAAAAACAAGGATTTAGGGCTAAGGCGGATTTGCGTAACGAGAAAATTACGTATAAAATCCGCGAGCATTCCCTTCAGAAGATTCCCTACCTCCTGGTAGTGGGCGACAAAGAACGGGATGCCAGTCAAGTGGCCGTGCGTGCCCGTGGCAACGTGGATCTGGGCGTGATGTCCGTCTCCGCGTTTGTGGAGCGTCTGCAACAGGACGTTGCCAGCAAAGCCTGATGGGATGAGCACGGCTTGTTTTTTGTCTTCTTGAGGTAACGCAACATCGCTACAGACAAAGGTCATCGCATCAATCGCGAAATCAGCGCACCCGAATTGCGCTTGGTCGGGGTTGATAACGAGCAGCTCGGCATCGTCAAGTTCATGGACGCGCTCCGCCTGGCTGAGGATAAGGACTTGGACTTGGTGGAAATCGCTCCTACAGCGGTGCCGCCGGTTGCCCGTATCATGGATTACGGCAAGTTCAAGTACGAGGAAGCCAAGCGCGCGCACGACGCCAAGCTGAAGCAGAAGATCATCCAGGTCAAGGAAGTCAAGTTCCGGCCGGGTACGGATGATGGCGACTACAACGTCAAGCTGCGTAACCTGAAGCGCTTCCTCGAAGACGGCGACAAGACCAAGATCACGCTGCGTTTCCGCGGCCGCGAGATGGCGCACCAGGAAATCGGCGCGCGTGTGCTCGAACGCCTGAAGGCGGATCTGGAAGAAGTTGGCCAGGTCGAGCAGATGCCGAAGATGGAAGGCCGCCAGATGGTGATGGTGCTGTCTCCCAAGAAGAAGAAGTAAGATTTTGCGCGTCGCCGCGGCCCGGAGGGGAATCCCTCCGGGCGCGGTGTCGTGCGAAAGCAGCGCAGAGGCCGCACGCGGCTTTAGCGCAACAATAAGTGGATGCGGGTTTTGCAAGTGTCGGCGCTAGCTGGCCACCTGCATGCATGTCATAGAAGCTGGAGTATTTCATGCCGAAGATGAAGACCAAGAAAAGCGCCTCCAAGCGCTTTACTGCGCGTCCGAATGGTTCGTTCAAGCGTGGCCAGGCCTTCAAGCGTCACATCTTGACCAAGAAGACCACCAAGAATAAGCGCCAGTTGCGCGGCACCCAGGACGTCCATGAGACGAACCTGAAGTCCGTTCGCGCAATGATGCCTTACGCATAACCCTAACGAAAACGAAAGGAGCATTACATGCCTCGAGTAAAACGTGGGGTCACTGCACGGGCCCGCCATAAGAAAGTCATCGTCGCCGCCAAGGGTTTCCGCGGCCGCCGCAATAACGTCTACCGTATCGCCAAGCAGGCGGTCATGCGTGCTGGCCAGTACGCATACCGCGATCGCCGCAACAAGAAGCGCGTGTTCCGCGCACTCTGGATTGCGCGTATCAATGCTGCTTCGCGTGAGCATGGCATGACCTACAGCGTGTTCATGAACGGCCTGAAGCGGGCTTCGATTGAACTGGACCGCAAGGTGCTGTCGGACATGGCTATTCATGACAAGCCTGCCTTTGCCGCCATCGTCAACCAGGTGAAAGCCACCGTTGCCTGATGCCGGCTCCGGGGTGCCACGCTAGTGTCTGGCGTGGTTTCCCGGGCAAGCACCGACCGCAAGGTCGACAGCATTTCCGCCGAATTTGCCTGAGCAGCGCCTGTCGCCGCGATGGCGATTCGGCCGGACCTGCAGAAACGGGGCTCCTCACCGAGCCCCGTTTTCATTCCGGATACCGTTTCGCGCGCCGTTCCCGGCTCGATGCAAGACGACATCCGAAACGAAGCCCGCGCCGCCCCCGGTGCCGCGCGGGCTCTGCACCCACATCGCACTTAGTGCCAACCCACGCCCGGGCCCAGCGTGACCCGGACGCCAAATTTATCGCCGACCGCCGCCATGTCTCTGGATCCGGATCAAATCGTCGCCGACGCCCAGGCCGCCTTCGCTGCAGCCAACGACAACGCCACGCTGGAAAACGAAAAAGCCCGCTTTCTCGGCAAGACCGGTGCGCTCACCGAGTTGCTCAAGAGCCTCGGCAAGCTCGACCCGGAAACGCGCAAGAGCGAAGGCGCGCGCATCAACCAGGCCAAGCAACAGGTCGAAGCCGCGCTGCAGGCACGCCGCCAGGCGCTGGCCGACGCGCTGATGAACGCGCGGCTGGCTGCCGAAGCCATCGACGTCACGCTGCCGGGCCGCGCGGTTGCCCGTGGCAGCCTGCACCCGGTGATGCGCACCTGGGAGCGCGTCGAGCAGATCTTCGGCTCGGTGGGCTTCGATGTGGCGGATGGCCCCGAAATCGAAACGGACTGGATGAACTTCACCGCGTTGAACAACCCGGACAACCATCCGGCCCGTTCGATGCAGGACACCTTCTATGTGGACGGCCGCGACAGCGACGGCAAGTTGCTGCTGCTGCGTACCCACACCAGCCCGATGCAGGTGCGCTACGCGCGCATGCATGTGGAGAAGTACAAGGGCCGCGAGATGCCGCCGATCAAGGTGATCTGTCCCGGCCGAACTTACCGCGTCGACAGCGACGCCACGCACTCGCCGATGTTCAACCAGGTCGAAGGCCTGTGGATTGGCGATGACGTGAGCTTTGCTGACCTCAAGGGCGTGTACACCGATTTCCTGCGCAAGTTCTTCGAGCGCGATGACATCCAGGTGCGTTTCCGCCCCTCGTACTTCCCGTTCACCGAGCCGTCGGCGGAAATCGACATGGCTTTCGGCAACGGCAAGTGGCTGGAGATTTCCGGCTCGGGCCAGGTGCACCCCAATGTGCTGCGCAATATGGGCCTGGACCCCGAGCGCTATATCGGCTTTGCCTTCGGTTCCGGCCTTGAACGCCTGACCATGCTCCGCTACGGCATCAACGATCTGCGCCTGTTCTTCGAAGGCGACGCGCGTTTCCTGCGCCAGTTCGCCTGAGGCGCGTATCCGCGCCAGAGCACATCGTCACCGACACCCCAGAACAGAATACTTACCGGATCAGAAGCGCCATGCAATTCTCGGAATCCTGGCTTCGCAGTTTCGTCAATCCCGACAAGATTTCCACCGATGCGCTCTCGCACAGCCTGACCATGGCCGGGCTGGAAGTGGAAGAGGTCGGCCCGGTCGCGCCGCCTTTCAACAAGGTGGTGGTGGCGCGCGTGCTTTCCACCGAGCGTCATCCCAATGCGGACCGTCTCAACGTTTGCCAGGTCGATGCCGGCACCGGTGAGACCCTGCAGATCGTTTGCGGCGCACCCAATGTCGCGCCCGGCGTCCTGGTGCCTTGCGCGCTGGTCGGCGCGGTGCTGCCGCCGTCCGAGGCGGGCGGCAAGCCGTTCGAGATCAAGGTAGGCAAGCTGCGCGGTGTGGACAGCTTCGGCATGCTCTGCTCGGCGCGCGAGCTCAAGCTGTCGGAGGACCACGGCGGCCTGATGCTCCTGCCCGAAGATGCCAGGATCGGCATGGACATTCGCGAGTACCTGGACCTGGATGACCAGGTCTTCGTCATCAAGCTCACCCCCAACAAGGCCGACTGCCTGTCGATCCACGGCGTGGCGCGCGAAGTCGCCGCGCTGACCGGTGCCGCGCTGCGCCTGCCGGAGATGAAGCCGGTTGCGGTGACACTGGCCGACAAGCTGCCGGTGAAGATTTCCGCCCCCGACCTGTGCGGCCGTTTCTCGGGCCGTGTGATCCGCGGCGTGAACGCGCACGCGGCCACGCCGGCATGGATGGTGCAACGCCTGGAGCGGGCAGGGCAGCGCAGCATCTCCGCGCTGGTCGACATCTCCAACTACGTGATGCTCGAACTCGGCCGCCCCTCGCACGTCTTCGACCTGGACAAGATCCACGGCGGGCTGGATGTGCGCTGGGGCCGCAAGGGCGAGCAGCTCAAGCTGCTCAACGGCAATACCGTGGAGCTCGACGAGCAGGTCGGCGTGATCGCCGACGACAAGGAGATCGAGAGCCTGGCCGGCATCATGGGCGGCGACAGCACCGCCGTGACGCTCGACACCACCAACATCTACCTCGAAGCCGCCTTCTGGTGGCCGCAAGCGATCCAGGGCCGCTCGCGCCGCTTCAACTTCTCGACCGACGCCGGACATCGCTTCGAACGTGGCGTGGACTACGCCACCACGCTTGAGCATATCGAGCGCATCAGCGCGCTGATCCTCGAGATCTGCGGTGGCCAGGCCGGCCCGGTCGACGACCAGATTGTCAACCTGCCGCAACGCAAGCCGGTGCGACTGCGCGTGGCGCGTGCCGAGCGCGTGCTTGGCATCGAGCTGTCGCCTGCGGTCATCGCCGACGTGTTCCAGCGCCTGCAGTTGCCGTTCGCCCGCGAGCAAGGCGAGGACGGTGAGGTGTTCGTGGTCACGCCGCCGAGCTATCGCTTCGATATCGAGATCGAGGAAGACCTGATCGAGGAAGTAGCCCGCATCTACGGCTTCGAGCGTATTCCGGCGCGCCCGCCGATCGCCGAAAGCGAGATGCGCCCGACCGACGAAGCCCGCCGCTCGACCCATGCGGTACGCCACGCGATTGCCGCGCGCGACTACCAGGAGGTGATCAACTTCGCCTTCGTCGAAGAGAAGTGGGAGCGCGACTTCGCCAGCAACGACAACCCGATCCGACTGCTGAACCCGATCGCCAGCCAACTGGCGGTGATGCGTTCCACGCTGATCGGTGGCCTGCTCGACAAGGTGCGCTACAACCTCAATCGCAAGGCATCGCGTGTGCGGATGTTTGAAGTGGGCCGCGTGTTCCATCGCGACGCCTCGGTTGCCGATGGCGGCCTGACGGTGGCCGGCTATCGCCAGCCGATGGTTGCCGGCGGCATTGCCTACGGCCCGGCCTTCGACGAGCAGTGGGGCATCGCCACCCGCCCGGTGGACTTCTTCGACGTCAAGGGCGATGTCGAGGCGTTGCTGTTCCCGCGCGTCGCGCGCTTCGAGCCGGTATCGCATCCCGCGCTGCATCCAGGCCGCGCCGCGCAAGTGGTGATCGACGGCAAGGTCGCCGGGGTGATCGGCGAACTGCATCCGCGCTGGCTGCAGGAGTACGAACTGACGCAAGCACCGGTCGTGTTCGAACTGGACCTGCAGGCACTGCGTGAAGTGGGCTTGCCCGGCTACACCGAAATCTCCAAATTCCCGGCCGCCGTACGCGACCTGGCACTGGTGGTAAAGCAGTCGGTGCGCGTGCAGGACCTGCTCGACGCCATGCGCGAAGCCCTGGAAAAACAGGGTTCTGCCCGCTATTGCCAGAGCCTGGTGCTGTTCGACGAGTTCCGTCCGAAGGCGGCTTCGGCGGCCATTGGCGCGGACGAGAAAAGCCTTGCGTTCCGCTTGACCTTGCAAGATACTGGGGCGACCCTCCAGGACGAAACCGTCGACAGCGCGGTGCGTTGCATGGTCGAAGCCGCCGGCGCTGCATTCCAGGCGCGGATGCGCGGCTGATCCACCAGCTGACATGACAATGGAGCGCCCGGACTTCCGCATCCGGGCGGATCGCCACACCGAATGACAATGAACGATCGACACGCGTATCTCATGGCCTCTGCAATGGGTGAAGCAGGCGACCGCCAGGCAGCCTCGCTCGACGACGATACTTCCGACGCCCGCGTTGCCGAAGTGCCGACCCTTACCAAGGCCGAGCTCGCTGAAATGCTGTTCGACCAGGTCGGCCTCAACAAGCGTGAGTCCAAGGACATGGTCGAAGCATTCTTCGACGTGATTCGCGAAGCGCTGGAACAGGGCGACAGCGTCAAGCTCTCTGGCTTCGGCAATTTCCAGCTGCGCGACAAGCCGCAACGTCCCGGCCGCAATCCCAAGACGGGCGAGATCATTCCCATCACGGCGCGACGCGTGGTGACGTTCCATGCCAGCCAGAAGCTCAAGGGCCTGGTGGAAGAGCGTGCCGGCCTGGTGGCGGTGCCCGGCTGATCGTTTGCCAGCAGCACGACGACTCGTTATCCTGCTGAATCCGTGTATCACGCTTGTTTGCGCGCTAGCCCGCGCGAGCACCACAACCTCTCCCGGCACGGCCTGAAGCCCGCCCATTCACCGTATGTCGGAACGATCCAGCGAACGCATCTTGTTGCCGCCGATTCCCGCCAAACGCTACTTCACCATTGGAGAAGTCAGCGAGCTTTGCGCCGTCAAGCCGCATGTGCTGCGCTACTGGGAGCAGGAGTTCACGCAACTCAAGCCCGTCAAGCGACGTGGTAACCGGCGTTACTACCAGCATCATGAGGTCCTGCTGATCCGGCGTATCCGCGACCTGCTGTACGAACAGGGCTTCACGATCAATGGCGCCCGCAATCGCCTTGACGAAGGGCGGCAGCACAGCCAGGCCGCCGCCGAAGACGTGCAAGCGTTGGCTGCGCAAGCCGCCGGTGAAGCGCCGGTTTTCTCGCTCGACCTCAACAACCTGCGCAACGAACTGGTGGAAGTGCAGCACCTGCTCGCGCAGCTTCAACAGATCGCGAAGCACGAATAAAAAGTGCACTAATGACTAGCCATTTTTAAAAAGCTTCTGATATAATCTTTTTCTTTCGGGGCGTAGCGCAGCCTGGTAGCGTACCTGCATGGGGTGCAGGTGGTCGGAGGTTCAAATCCTCTCGCCCCGACCAGTATTAAGAAAAACCCGCACAGCGATTGTTGTGCGGGTTTTTTGTTGCCTGTTCAAAACGCCAGCATTTGGCCCGACAAAAACACGCGGCAACAAGCATCATCGAATTCTCCTTAATCTTTTCGAATCGACGCCGCCACCGATGCCGACGCCGCCAAGGGCTCTTGGCGTCCGGCCTGATCCTCCTCGCCTGCCTTTCCGCGCCGGTGGTGGCGCGCGGGTAGCGCTAAGGGACTAATGCATCTGTCCGATGCGGTTGCCGGCGAAATGCTTCACCATTGGAGGATGGCCGCCGTTGGCGATCCCACCGGGGTCTGGGCAGCTCCCTGCATCACGGAGTTTGCTCCACAGTGGAGAGCGCCATGATGCCACCCGTGAAAACCAAGCACACCAACCTCGTGGTCGGCGAGCCCCTGGACTGGGATGCCGCCAGGGACGGGGAATTCTCAGGGCTGCCGGTGCACCTTGATGCGGCGCGTGGCGTGATGCACTCTTTCTGGCAGCCCACGGAGCAGGATATTGCGAACATCCTTGCCGGCATGCCTATCCGCCTGTCCGTGTTCGGTGAGGTGCACCCGCCCGTCGCGGTCGCGGTGACCAATGAGGTGGTGGGCTAGCGAAGCCCTTTGCCGATCCATCAGGCCAATCAGGTCTGTCGCGAAGGGTCAGCGGACTCTACAATCAAGCCATGGACCGTGTGGCGCGCATGTCTTTCCAGGCAGACGTTTGCTGTGCGCAGGGTCCCGAGGCACTGGTTTGGCCGGATGCCGTTTACCGCGTGCAACGCATACGATAGGAGTAAGGGATGGCCAAACGCGAGCGCGCCGCCAGGGCCTTGCAGGACGAGGTGAGCCGGCGCATCCAGCATCTTGATGACATTGTGGAGGACGGCGCGAAGATCCGGGTGCCGGCACCGCAAGCGCATGCGCGCGATGCGCGCGGGCGCAACTGGGATATGAAGACCTTCGCCAATGCCGCGGGTTATGAGCGGAGTATCCGGGCCGTGGTGGACAAGGCGCGCGACGAGTTCGACCTGACCGAGGTGCCGGGCCAGCAGAGTGCTGATCCCTTTGGCACTCCGCCCTCGCTGGAGTGAGCGTTTCATTGGAGTAAGGCATGCACGCTTGCGATCTCTGCCATCTTCTCGTTGGTGCCCCGACCACAGTGGAGCCGCACGAGAACCTGGCCGCATCGGGTGCGGGCGCACTTGGCATGGACATCAACTCGCGCTGGGTGGACCGGCCCTGGCGCTGCACGGTTTGCGGCGCCTGGATGTTCCAGAATGCCGCCCACGGTGAGCCGCCCAATGTCTGGCGCATGGGGCGCCGCCCCCAGGATCGCCCGCAGGAACGGACCTAGGCCCGGCAGCGCCTTGCCCCGGCCGGCCGGCCGCTGCGCTGCGGCATGCTACGATGGCCGGCAAAGGGAGACGCAATGAATGAATCCAGAACACAGCATTACCGAGGCTACGTGATCTTGATCTCGGTACAGCAGCATGAGCGCGGATGTCTGGTGAGTGCCTCAATCGTCCAGGAGGCCAAAGGCGCGGTGCGCAATCCGTCGCCGCTGCAGTCATGGGTGGGGCATGAGCAGGGCGAACTGATGGAAATCGCCGACCGGGCCCAGGCTCGCGCTTGCAGGCTGATCGACGCGACGGTGGACCATGTTGCCTATGCCGCGAGTTGAGTGATTGATCCGGGTGGCCTGTACGGCCAGCACTGGCTTGGGCAGAAGTTTCGCCGGTCAGCCTACATGGCGCGGAATCGCTGTCGTTAATCCGGGTATGAACTCATTCGATGCTTCCGAAGAATGCGCTGCAAATGCCGATGCCATGGGGTGGGGTTCGTCATCGCCCCATGTGCTGGCCGCGGTGCTCAATACCGCCTTGGCCGCCGAGGACCTGAGCGGTTTTGCCGCGCTGTTGTCCGACATGGCCCGCGATCGCGGCCTCAAAGGCGCGCGTGGCTCGCACCAGTCCATCTACGACATGCCCTATGCCAGCTTGTTGCCGCGCCAGCGGCACCTGCTGGCGGATGCATTCGAATTGCTCATCCGCCTGGGTCTGGAGTTGCAGCCGCGCAGGCCGCGCATGCTTGGCGACAGCCCGGGCAGCCTCCTGGCGCACGGCAGCCACGAGATCCCTGCCGATTAGATACCCCACGATCGGAGCAGTAGTGCGCTACGGCGGACACGGCGGCTCGGCTAGCGTGCTAGCATCTCGCGATCAACCAGATCGCCGCACCGACGGCGACGTATCATCCGGCCCGACGCCGATCCCGGCCGGGATGATGATGCTGACACGGCACGCGCGCACGGCCGTGGTGTTCGAGGGGAGCGATCGCGTGTTGTGGAGGTTGCAATGAACGAAGACGAGCCTTTCGGGGAAGTGTTCGAGGATTTTCGCGTCATCTGGGTAGCCGAGCGTTTGCAGGATGGCACGTGGACGGCGCGTTATTGCTGGAGTCCGGGTACGTCGGAGGCATCCGGCAAGGCACTCCAGGCGGCAGTGCTCAGCGGCAAGTCCAAGCGGCTGCTGGGCGATTTCAAGACCGAAGAGCAGACCATTGAAGCCATCAAGGCGGCGGTGCTGCTCGAGGCGAAATGGGGCCGGTGAATCCTGCCATCAAAGCCTAAGGCTTGGAGGGCGCCGGCAAGACGACGCTGCTCCATTTCCATGTCCATATGCCCCGGCGCGTCAGGCCAATGAGAATGCGCTCGCCATTGTCCCTGGTGGCCGAGGCTGCCACGGTGTTCGGCGCCCGATAGGACAAGCTGTATTCAAGCGCGTCCTTGGCGGCTTTCCAGCAAGCCGATTTCCCGTACCGCCACCGACAGCATCGACAAGCCGGCCGCGCCCGATGCACGCTGATCCGCCAGCATGCGCGAGAAGCGCTCGATCTGTGCCTGGCGCTCGCCGCGCCATGCCTCGATCAGTTGTGCCGGCGTATCCAGTTCCTGTGGCTGCGCCAGCACGCTGACCGTGAGCGCGCGCTTGAGGCGGCCGAGGTCTTCAAGCGTCGTGGTGCGCGCCAGCAGGTCCCAATGGCTGTCGGCTGGCAAAGCGAGGGCGCGTTCGCGCAGCCAGCTAAAACTGAATTCGGTATCGAGCGCGAAATAGACGCCCGCCACCAGCGCCAGGCTGCGCTGCGTGGCGGCCGCCACGTCGGCGATATCCAGTGCCGCCGCGCAGATCTCCCCCGCAGCCACGCGCAGGGCCAGTTCATCGTCTACGCCGGACTGGGTCAGGTCCTGCCGCCATTGCATCAGCGTGGTGGCCTCTGCCCCGGCCAGCAGCGCCGGTAGCTGCGGTGTGAGCCAGGCTGCGGCTTCGGCGTAGCGCGCGCTGTCGCCATCGGTGGGGCCGCCCGCGTGCGGATGCCGCAGGAACCACAGGCTGGCGTGGTCCAGCAGCCGTCCCACGGCGGAGAACATGCGCGCCTGCACGTCATCGTCGACCTGGTTGTCCAGCGCGTCGATGCGCAGCCAGAGCGGGTCCAGGCCGAACACGTCGCGCGCAATCAGGCAGGCGCGCACGATGTCCGCGGGCCGCGCATCGGTTTCTTCCTGCATGCGGTGGACAAAGGTGGCGCCGATGCGATTGACCAGCGTGTTGGTGAGGTGCGTGGCCAGGATCTCCCGGCGCAACGGATGGCGCAGCATGGTGTCGGCGTGCCGCTCGCGCAGCGGCTGCGGGAAATAGGCGGGCAAGAGGCCGGCGACCAGCGGGTCCTCCGGCAGCGCCGATGTGAGCAACTCGTCGTACAGCCACATCTTGCTGTAGGCCAGCAGCACCGCGCGTTCGGGCGAGGTGAGGCCCAGCCCGGCGGCCTTGCGCTCGCCCAGCTCGTCCTCGGTCGGGAGGAATTCCAACGCGCGCTTGAGGCGGCCGGCGCGCTCCAGCCAGCGGATCAGCCGGCCCTCGGCGTCGAGCAGCGCGGGGGCATTGCGCCCGGCAACCGACAGCGCCTGGCTTTGGTAGTAGTTGTCCTCTAGCACCAGCAAGCCGACTTCGTCAGTCATCTGCGCGAGCAGCTTGTTGCGTTGCTTCTCGGTCATCTCGCCGTCCGCCACCACCAGCCCCAGGAGGATCTTGATATTGACCTCATGGTCGGAGCAATCGACGCCGGCAGAGTTGTCGATCGCATCGGTGTTGATGCGTCCGCCATTGAGCGCGAACTCGATTCGGCCAAGCTGCGTGAAGCCAAGGTTGCCGCCTTCGCCCACCACCTTGCAGCGCAGCTCGGCGCCGTTGACGCGCACCGCGTCGTTGGCGCGATCGCCCACTTGCAGATGGCTCTCGCGGCTGGATTTGACATAGGTGCCGATGCCGCCGTTATAGAGCAGGTCGACCGGTGCCAACAGGATCGCGTGGACCAGCTCGGCGGGCGAGAGCACGCTCGCGCTGATGCCAAGGCTCGCCTGCACCTGCGGCGTGATCGCAATGGTCTTGGCGGTGCGCGGAAACAGCCCGCCGCCGGCGGAGACCAGGCTCATGTCGTAGTCCGCCCAGCTCGAGCGCGGCAACTCGAACATGCGCTGGCGCTCGCGCAAGCTGGCGGCGGGGTCGGGGTTGGGGTCCAGGAAGATATGGCGATGGTCGAACGCGGCCACCAGCTTGATATGGGGCGACAGCAGCATGCCGTTGCCGAACACATCGCCCGACATGTCGCCGATGCCGGCGACGGTGAAGTCAGTGGACTGGATGTCGACGCCCATCTCGCGGAAATGGCGCTTGACCGATTCCCAGGCGCCGCGCGCGGTGATAGCCATTTTCTTGTGGTCATAGCCGACCGAGCCGCCCGAGGCAAACGCGTCGCTGAGCCAGAAGCCGTACTCGGCGGAGATCGCGTTGGCGTAGTCGGAGAAGCTGGCCGTGCCCTTGTCGGCGGCAACCACCAGATAGGGGTCGTCGCCATCTTCACGCACCACTTCCGGCGGCGGCACCAAGGTGCCGGCGACGCGATTGTCGGTGACATCGAGCAGGCCGCGCAGAAAGGTCTGGTAGCACGCAATGCCTTCTTGCAGGAAGGCGTCGCGGTCGTTCGCTGGCGGCGGGCGCTTGACCACGAACCCGCCCTTGCTGCCCACCGGCACGATCACCGTGTTCTTCACCATCTGCGCCTTCATCAACCCCAGTACCTCGGTGCGGAAATCCTCGCGCCGGTCAGACCAGCGCAGGCCGCCACGCGCCACCGGGCCGCCGCGCAAGTGCACGCCTTCCACGCGCGGGGAGTAGACCCAGATCTCGAACATCGGGCGCGGCTCGGGCAGGCCGGGCACCAGCGCAGGGTTGAACTTGAACGACAGGTAAGGGCGCGGCCCGCCGTCGGGGCCGTGGCGGAAATAGTTGGTGCGCACCGTGGCGTTGATCACGCCCAGGAACAGGCGCAGGATGCGATCTTCGTCGAGGTTGGGCACCTGGTCCAGCTCCGTGCCGATGGCTTGCTGCAGGCGCTCGCAGCGCGCGGCGCGGGCGTTTTCCGTGGCGGGATCGAAGCGCGCGACGAACAGTTCCACGAAGCGCGAGGCGATAGCCGGGTTGCCGGTCAGCGCCCGCTCGATATAGGCATCGCTGAAGGTCGACCCGACCTGGCGAAGGTAGCGGGCATAGGCGCGCAGGATGGTCACGTCGCGTGCGGCGAGCTCGGCGCGCAGCACCAGGCGGTTGAAGTCGTCGTTCTCGATCTCGCCGTTCCAGGCGCGTGCGAAGGCGTCCTCGAACAGTGCCTTGATGCGCGCGATATCGGCGCCAAGGTCGATGCCGGCCGCGACCCCATCGGCCATTTCCAGTCCGAAATCGTGGATCCACACCGGTGCCGCGCCGTTGGGCTCGATCAGGTAGGGACGCTCTTCGTCCACGCGCACGCCGAGGTGCTCCAGCATCGGCAGGCTGAGCGACAGCGCGATCGGCTCGCGGGCGCGGTAGACCTTGAAGCGGAATGCGCCGGGCGCGGCTTCGATGGGCCGGTACAGGTTCATGGCGATGCCGCCGGTGGCCTGCGCCGCCTCCATCAGCTCGATGTCGCGCACGGCGATGCGGGCCGGGTAGTCCTCGCGGTAGCCGGCCGGGAAGGAGTCGCCGTAGCGCCGTAGCAGGCGGTTGCCTTGCTCCTCGCCGGTGCTGTCGAGCAGGGCGGCGGCAAGGTCGTCCTGCCAGCGGCGGGCGGCTTGCACGATGCGCTCTTCCAGCTCGTCCGGGTTGACCTCGGGCATGGTGCCAGGCTCGCCGCGCACGATCAGCTGGATGCGCGCGAGCGGCGACTCGGAGAGTTGCGGCGTGAACTCGCAGGTGTTGCCGCAAAAGGCGGCCATCAGCAGCTTCTGGATGCGCTGGCGCAGATCCGTGTTGTACTTGTCGCGCGGCACGAACACCAGGCAGGAGACGAAGCGGTCGAAGCGGTCGCGCCGCACGAACAGGCGGATGCGCTGATGCTCCTGCAGGCGCAGGATGCCCAGCGTGATGTGGAACAGTTCGTCTTCCTCGGCCTGGAACAGTTCGTCGCGCGGGTATTGCTCGATGATGGTCACCAGCGACTTGTAGAGATGACCCTTGGTCAGGAAGCCCGCGCGCGTCAGGATGTTGCCGAACTTGCGCCGCACCAGCGGGATGTCCTCGCACGACATCATGTAGGTGGTGGAAGTGTAGAGGCCCACGAAGCGCCGCTCGCCAAAGAGCTTGCCATTAGCGTCCTTCAGCTTGATGCCGACGTAGTCCAGGTAGCCGGGCCGGTGCACGGTGGAGCGCGAATTGGCTTTGGTCACGAAGATCGGTGACGTGTCTTCGATGACCGAGGTGGCCGCCGCGGGCAGCTCGGTCAGCGTGTCCTCCTCGGGCGGGTGCAGGATTTCGCTCAGGATGCCGGTGCCGGAGCCGGGCACGCCGCGCAGGTAGAAGCGGTCGTCCCGGGCGACCAGTTCATAGTCGCGCTGGCCGAGGAAGGTGAAATGCTCGTCCAGCATCCACTGCAGGAAGGCGCAGGCTTCTTGCGTATCGGGCTGGTTGCCATCCGGGCCCTGCGCCAGCATGTCGATGGTGGCGCGGGTGATGGCGGTCATCGCCGGCCAGTCTTGCACCGCGGCGCGCACGTCGCCCAGCACGCGGGCGATGCCGTTGCGCAAGGCCTCCTGCGTGGCGGTGTCGCCACAGCGGTCCACTTCGAAATGGATGAAGGATTCGAGCCGGGGACCACCGGCGGGTTCGCTCGTGGCGGTGTCGCCCTCGCCACCCAGGCCCACCTTGGCGATGGTGCCGTCCGCGTTGCGCCAGACCCGGAAGACCGGGTGGATCGCGGAATGCAGGGCCAACCCCAGCCGGTTGATCTCCATGGTGACGGAGTCGACCAGGAACGGCATGTCGTCGTTGACGATCTCCACCACGGAGTGGTCGGAGTGCCAGCCGTGCTGCTCGAGGTTGGGGTTGTAGACGCGCAGCCGCGCATTGCCCGGGACAAAGCGCTGGGCGGTCTGCCAGTGCGCCATGACCGCGCCATAGAGATCGGCCACGTTGCGCTTGAGCAGGTCTTCGGCGTCGGCCAGGTCGTAGTAGTGCCGCAGGAATGGCTCGGCCTGGACGAACATGTCGCCGGGCAGACGGCCCTGGGCGAACTGCATCAGGTCGGCCAGCAACTGGGCCTGTCGCGCTTCGCTTTCCGCCAGCATGGTGTCTCCCCCAGACGGCTGTCTTGGCAGTCCGTTGCCGGCACAGGCACCGCGCGACACGCGTCGTGTGTTTCCTGCGTCCTGGCAGCATGACCGTGCTAACTACTGTAGAGCATAAAGGGCAACACTGCGCACAATGTGCGCGGGCTGGCGCGGGCGTTGGGATGTATGAGATTTACGACTGGTTTTCATGATTTTATATCGCCGCAGGAATGTGCCTGCCGTGGCTACACTGCCTGTCTGCGCCTTACCCGCCGGTAGGCAGCGCGAGCCGAACTGGGCGCCTGGCCTTGCCGCGGCGCGCGGCAAGGCCTCACTGGCCGGGACGGGCATCATGGAGACATAAGATGTACAAGGAACGTATCCGGCTGGCCAGCCTGCTCGACAAGGTCATGCCGGCCGAGGCTGCGGCGGCGATGATCCGGGACGGCATGACCGTGGGCATGAGCGGCTTCACCCGCGCTGGCGACTGCAAAGCGGTGCCGCAAGCGCTGGCCAGGCGCGCGGCGCACGAGCCGCTGCGCATCACGCTGATGACTGGCGCCTCGCTGGGCAACGACACCGACAAAATGCTGGCCGAGGCCAATGTGCTGGCGCGGCGCCTGCCGTTCCAGGTGGATGCCACCTTGCGGCGCAAGATCAACGCGGGCGAGGTGATGTTCATCGACCAGCACCTGTCCGAAACCGTGGAGCAACTGCGCGGGCGCCAGATCGCGCCGGTAGACGTGGCGGTGGTGGAAGCGGTCGCGATCACCGAATCCGGCGGCATCGTGCCATCGACTTCGGTCGGCAACTCCGCGAGCTTCGCGATGCTGGCGCAGAAGGTGATCGTCGAGATCAACCTCAGTATGCCGGCCGGCCTTGAAGGCCTGCACGACATCTACCTGCCGACGGCGCGGCCACATCGCCAGCCTATTCCGCTGGTCTCGGTGGACCAGCGCATCGGCTTGCCCTTTATTCCCGTGGACCCCGCGAAGATCGCCGCCATCGTGATCACGCAAAAGGACGATAGCCCGTCCAATGCGCTGCCGCCCGACCAGGAAACGCGCCAGATCGCTGGGCACCTGAACGATTTCCTGTCGCATGAAGTGCGCTCAGGCCGGCTGGCGCCTTCGCTGCAGCCGCTGCAGGCCGGCATCGGCACGATCGCCAACGCCGTGCTGCATGGCCTGATCGATTCCCCGTTCCGCGATCTCACGATGTATTCGGAAGTGCTGCAGGACAGCACGATCGAGTTGCTGGACGCCGGGCGGCTGCGCTTTGCCTCTGCGTCATCGGTGACCTTGACCAGCGCCGTCTACGCGCGCTTCCTGGCAGACCTGGAAAGGTACAAAGCGCGCGTGATCCTGCGCCCGCAGGAGATCAGCAACCATCCGGAGCTGCTGCGCCGGCTCGGGCTGATCACCATCAACACGGCGCTGGAGTGCGATATCTACGGCAACGTGAACTCCACGCACGTGGGCGGCACGCACATGATGAACGGCATCGGCGGGTCGGGAGATTTTGCGCGCAATGCGCATTTGTCGGTGTTCGTCACCAAGTCGATGGCAAAGGCCGGCGCCATCTCCAGCATCGTGCCGATGGTGTCCCACGTGGATCACACCGAGCATGATGTCGACGTCATTGTGACCGAGCACGGCCTGGCTGATCTGCGCGGCCTGGCGCCGCGCGAGCGCGCGCAGCAGGTCATCGCCAACTGCGCGGATCCGTTGTATCGGGAGTTGCTGCGTGATTACGTGACGCGCGCCACGCGCCGTGGTGGCCATACGCCGCACCTCATTGAAGAGGCGCTGGCCTGGCACGTGCGCTTGCGCGAGCAAGGCACGATGGGCGGCACGAAGGTGGCCCTGGCCGCAGCCTGAAATGGCTTGCGCTTGTACCTTCCTTGTTGTCTTCCGGCCTGATCCCTTTTTCGGTATCTCTATCCCTTGAAAATGAGCACGGCCAGTACCAGGGAGGACGCCATTAGGATCAGCAGGGCTAGCATGATGGTCTCCGAAAGGGAGAGGTCCGGGATCGTGAAAGGGTAAGGCTGCGCTACGGTTCATGCTGTCGGCAGCCTTGCGCATTCATTTTCGGATACTTCTCACATTTCCACATGCGGCGCCATCTGGCTCAGATGGCGTTTCAAGCGGGCGTTGGGCATTGCCGTGGCGATCCCGCTGGCTGATCTTGCCTGTTCCCCGCGGCCCGGATGGTGCGCTGGCGCACCATCCGGCGAGACGGGCTGCTTACTGCTTGGCCTTCGCGCCGTCGGTATAGGGGTCGAACTTGCCGGCCTTGGCGCCGTCCGTGTACGGATCGAACTTGCCGGCTTTTGCGCCGTCCGTGTATGGATCGGGCTTGCCAGCCTTGGCCCCGTCCGTATAGGGGTCGGCCTTTTTCTTGCTGCCGGAAGCGTTCAGGTTCGACTTGGTCGATTTCTTTGCGCCATCCGTGTACGGATCGAACTTGCCGGACTTGGCGGCGCTCTTGTTCGGGTCCGTCTTGTTGGTATGGGCGCCGCCATAAAGGTCGCCGCCATCGGTGTAGTTCTTCTGGGCGTGCGCCAGTTGCACGCCGCCAAAGGCGGTGAGGGCGGCGATGATCAGGGCGGGTACGGTCTTGTTGCGCATTTTCATCCTCGTGAGTAAAGCTTGGGTAGTTCGAGAGCAATGGCCACGGGCAGGGGGCATGGCCGCAAAATGGTCGTCAGACCAGGGTGACTCTACCGACTTGGGATGACCCTGCGAAGTTAATCTTTCTTCCCACTGTATTGAACCGCTTATTGGCCTCGCCGGCTATGCGCCAGATCAAGGCAAGCGTTGTTCTTGGGGGAGGGGATCTACGGAAGGAAGGGGTGAGGCGGGTTTGCCGAAGGCGCGAGCCCTGGCAAGGCCCGGCTGCAGGCAGCCGGGCCATTGCGACGCTACTCGTGACTGGTCACCGGTTACTCGAGTGTAATGTTCTGGTCGCGCGCGATCTTCTTGCGCATTTCCAGCTCGCGCTTGATCTGCGCGGCGTATTGCTGCGGCGTGTTGCCGTCAGGGTAGGCGCCGCTTTCCGCCAGGCGGCGTTTCACGTTCGGGTCCTGCAAGGTCTTCACGGCAGCGTCATGCACCTTGGCGATGATCGCGGCAGGCGTGCCGGCGGGTGCCACCAGGCCGTACCAGGCCATGTTGTTCATGTCCTTCATGCCGGCTTCGGCAAAGGTCGGCACATCGGGCAAGCCATCCACGCGCTTGGGCGCGGCCACGGCGAGGGCGCGCAGCTTGCCGGCCTGGATGTGCGGCATGGACGAGGGCAGATTGTCGAACTGGCTGCTGACCTGGCCCGCCAGCGTGTCGTTCAGGGCGGGACCCGATCCACGGTAGGGAATGTGGACCATGTCGGTCTTGGTCAGGAACTTGAACAGTTCGCCGTCGAGGTGGGAGATGCTGCCTTTGCCTGCCGACGCATAGCTGTACTTGCCGGGGTTGGCCTTGACCAGCGCGATGAACTCCTGCAGGTTCTTGGCTGGCACCTTGGGGTTGATCGTCAGTACGTTCGGCACATTGACCAGGTTGGTAATGGGCGCGAAGTCCTTGATCGGATCGTAGGGGTTGCGGGCGTTGGTGGCGGGGTTGGTCGCCATGGTGCTGACCGTCGCAATGCCCAGCGTGTAACCATCGGGCGCGGATTTGGCCAGCGCGTCAGCGCCGATCGCGCCGCCGCCGCCGCCGCGGTTCTCCACCACCACGACCTGGCCAAGCTCACGGCCGATGCCGTCGGCCACCGAGCGGCCCACGATGTCCGTGGTGCCACCCGCGGCGAACGGCACGATCAGGCGGATTGGCTTGGTCGGGTAGGTTTGTGCAAAGGCGCTGTGGCACAGGCCAAGTAGGGCCAGGCAAGCTGCGCTGCCGACATTCAATACTGCTTTCAAGAGAGGCTCCCGAGGGTTCTAGGTCTAATGACGGCCCGGGCGGGCGCGGGGTTGGGGCACGGCGATCTGCGTCGCGCGGTTGCCCTGGTTCCTGCTTGCCGCGGGACGCCGGAGATGTCGGATGGGTTCCGTGATGCGGAACCTTGTTCCGCATTGTGCTCCAGGCGCAATTCAACCGTGAAAGCGCAGCCGGCGGAATTGGTATCAACCCGCGTATGTGTCGCTGCGTGGGAGGGGATTGGCCCAGGGTTGCCTTACCCACCGGGAGAAATCCGGCAGGGTGGACGGGCCAATGGAAAAAGCCGGAAGCATTGCTGCTTCCGGCTTTTGGAATTCGCTGGTGGGGCGTGAGTGACTCGAACACTCGACCTACGGATTAAGAGTCCGCTGCTCTACCAACTGAGCTAACGCCCCAACGAAGTCCAAGATTATAGAGTACGATTTTTGACTTTGCAATAGCTGTTTTGCTTTTAGATATGTGCCTCCGGCCCGAGCGCGAATTTGCGGCAGTGTTCGAGGTAGCCGACCTCATGGCTGGCGATCAGGTCCAGCACGCTGGTCCATAGCCAGGATGGCGCATCCAGTTGCTTGGAGCGATTGCGTGCCAGCTCGCCCAGCCAGCTGCGCTGGGTGGCCAGGTCCATCTGGCGCGCGTGGGCGTTGCCGATCGCCTCACCCAGGTACCTCGCGACGTGGCTGTAGAGACTGCCGGCGCAACACGGATTTCGTGCGCCTTGCCAGCGGCTACAATGCGCTCGTCCTGCCAGGCGCGGAATGCCGCCGCCGCGCTGAATCCAACGCCCGAATCCGGAGGCCTTCATGCATGCCAGAGTCCTGCGCTACCTCGATGAGGTGGTGAGCCGCGGGTCGATCCGCCAGGCCGCGCTGCATCTGCACGTGGCGCCGAGCGCGATCAACCGGCAGATCCTGGACCTGGAGGCGGAACTGGGCGCGCCCTTGTTCGAGCGCATCAACAAACGCCTGCGCCTGACCCCACTAGGCGAGATGGTGCTGGCGCACGTGCGCCAGACGCTGCGCGAGCACGAGTTGCTGCGCAGCCGTATCGAAGCCGTGAAAGGCGTGCGCCAGGGGGAGGTCACCGTGGCGACCACGGCCGGCCTCGCCGGCTCGCTGATGCCGTCGCTGGTGCATGCCTTTCGCCAGCAGTACCCGGGCATCCTGGTGCGCCTGCTGGATCTGCCCGTGGCCGATATTGTCAGCGCTGTCGAGCGCGGCGATGTCGATCTCGGTCTTGCCTACGATCTGCCCGATATCGCCGCCTTCCGCATTCTGGCCAGCAACGACTGGCATATCGGCGCAGTGGTGGCGCCCGGGCATGTGCTGGCCGCGCAGCCGTCGACATTGCTCAGCGAGTGCCTGGCCTGCCCGCTGATCCTGCCCGCGCCGTCGATGTCGATTCGCGCCATCCTCGATGAGGCCTTCGCGCGCGCCGCGGTCGTGGTGTCGCCGGTCACCGAGACCACTTCGACCGCGCTGATGCGCCGCCTGGTCATGCTTGGCACCGGCATCGCCTTCCTGAATCCGCTTGACGTGCTGGAGGAGCGGGAGCGCGGGGCGCTGGCCTGGGTGCCGCTGCGCGACGGCCAGCTGCCGTGCCAGACGCTGCGGCTGGTCGCGCGCGCGCGCAATCCGCTAAGCGCCGCGGCGGAACTGATGGCCGAGCGGATTGGCGAGAGCCTGGTGGCGTTGTTTGCTGGCGTGCGCTAGCGGCGCAGCGCTTGGCTGTGCTGTTTTTGCGCACACCGTCGGTGGAAATCGATGCTTTGCCAAGGCCTGCGGGCGTCTTAGACTGTGTGGGCCCGGGCGCATGATGCGCCAGGTATTTTCGCCACTAACCTGAAGATCCTGCCATGCCCCTCATCCTTATCAATGCCGACATCCTGGTGACCATGGATGCGCAACGCCGCGAGATCCCGGGTGGGGCACTGGTGGCGCAAGGCCCGGTGATCGAATGGGTGGGCGCCACCGCCGAGCTGCCGCCGCAATACCGCCGGCTGATCGACGAGGGTGGCGCCGAGGTGATCGATATGCGTGGCAAAGTGGTGATCCCCGGGCTGGTCAACACGCACCACCACATGTACCAGAGCCTGACCCGCGCCGTGCCGGCGGCGCAGGACGCAGAGCTGTTCACCTGGCTTACCAATCTCTATATGTTGTGGTCGCACCTGACGCCGGAAATGATCGGCGTGTCGACCCGTACCGCGATGGCCGAGTTGATGCTGTCCGGCTGCACTACCACCAGCGATCACCTGTACCTGTATCCCAATGGCTCGCGCCTGGACGATTCCATTGAGGCTGCGGCGGCAATGGGCATGCGGTTCCATGCCGCGCGCGGATCGATGAGCGTGGGCCGCAGCAAGGGTGGCCTGCCGCCCGATTCGGTGGTGGAGGAGGAGCACGCCATCCTGGAGGACAGCCAGCGGTTGATCGAGCGGTACCACGACGCTTCGCGCCACGCGATGCTGCGGGTGGTGGTGGCGCCGTGTTCGCCGTTCTCCGTCTCGCGCGACCTGATGCGCGAGTCGGCGCTGCTCGCGCGCAACTATGGCGTGTCGATGCACACCCACCTGGCCGAGAACGACAACGACATCGCCTACTCGCGCGAGAAGTTCGGCCTCACGCCGGCCCAGTATGCCGAGGAGCTCGGCTGGGTCGGTCCCGATGTGTGGCACGCGCACTGCGTCAAGCTCGATGATGAAGGTATTGCGCTGTTTGCCCGCACGGGCACGGGCGTTGCCCATTGCCCTTGCTCGAACATGCGCCTGGCGTCAGGCATTGCACCGGTGCGCACGATGCGCGATGCCGGCGTGCCGGTCGGGCTGGGTGTGGATGGCAGCGCGTCGAACGATGGCGCGCATATGCTGGGGGAGGTGCGCCAGGCCATGCTGCTGCAGCGCGTGGGCTACGGGCCCGCCGCCATGAGCGCGCGCGAGGCGCTGGAGATCGCAACGCTGGGCGGCGCGCGCGTGCTGGGCCGCGACGATATCGGCGCGCTGGCGCCTGGCATGTCGGCTGATTTCGTGTCCTTCGACATGGCGCAGGTGGGCTACGCCGGCGCAGGCCACGACCCGGTGGCGGCGCTGGTGTTCTGCACGCCGGGCAATGTCGCCGCCAGCGTGATCAACGGCAAGGTGGTGGTGCGCGATGGCGAGTTGCAGACGGTGGAGTTGCCGCGCGTTCTTGCGCAGCATCGCGGGCTCGCGCGTGAGCTGTTCGAGCGCGCCAGGCAGGGTTGAGGCAACAATGGAATGTGCCGCGCGTGCGACCCCTCTGCAGAGGGGTCGCGGCATGTCTTCAATGTATTCACACTAGGCATCGGGTCGTTCCCTGAACGCCCCTGACCCTTCCCCAGCCCGCCATCGATCGCGGGCTTTTTTTTGCGTGTTTTTCGACGATGAATCGCCGGGGCCGTAGGGCGGGCGGTGACAGACGTGGAGCGCCAATGGAAAAAGCCGGAAGCATTGCTGCTTCCGGCTTTTAGAATTCGCTGGTGGGGCGTGAGTGACTCGAACACTCGACCTACGGATTAAGAGTCCGCTGCTCTACCAACTGAGCTAACGCCCCAACGAAGAAAAAGATTGTATCATGGTTTTGGAGCTTGTCAAACCCCTGCGTAATTTTTCCTGCATGAGGGTGCTCTGGAAATGCCGTGTGCGATTTCGCCGTCGTACGCGCAATGCCCGGGCAGCCTTGTTACTTCTCCTTGCACCGAACTCAGGCACTCACGCCGTGGGAACTCGCCCGGGGCTTCGGCAGTCTTGCTTGGGGTGAGCGGGGCGTAGGCCTTTGCGGACGAGTCGGGCCGACCCATGTTAGGATGATTATTCACTTGCAATGGAGGGCTGTACCGATGGATATCAAGTTCCAAGAGCAAGAGCGTTACGATATCAACAATGAAGGCTTGCTATTTCACGCCGTTGTCGACGGCCAAACAGTCACTTGCGTGGTGACCCGTGAAGCGCTGTGGGAAGGCTTCAGTGCCGACCAGGTGTTGTCGCTGGAAGAGGCATTCCGCGCCGGACGTGAAACCATCGAGCGTGCTGCGGTGGTGCTGATCGAGCAGGGCGCTGCCCAGCCAGTTGTAGTCAAGCGCGCCCATGTGGCGCCGCTCTGAAGCGGATTCCAGTCCGGGCCGGTCATCGGTCCGATCCCGGGCTACCGCTTCAGGTCATTGCGGCTTCTCGCCGCCTGACGCCGGTCTCCCGCCGGCGTTTCTCTTTTTCATTCCCCGCGCTCATCATTGATCTTCCCGATCGCGCCGATTGTGCCGATCACGTTGATCGCGCTCAAGCCGGTTTTGCTGGGTAGCCCGCCGCGCCAGGGCGGCTAGCGCATTCTTCGAAGATGCGTGCCTGGCATTGCGCACAGCCTGCGGGATCGAGGCGCGCAATGATGGTGTGCAGCGCCTGCCGCTTGGTGGAGAAGATGTGCCCCTCGCCCAGCTTCGGCGCGAAGCCGGTCTGGTCCCACGTCTGCAATACCTGCGTGCGCGGACGATGGAAATACAGGTCGCCGCCGGCAGCGCGCCGCTCGCTCAGTTCGCTTTCCCACATCTCGGCGCCGGCCAGGTCGATGAAGTTCATGCTCTTGGTCATGGCCAGCAGATGGATCTGGCCAGGATGGGCGTTGCGTGCTGCGTGCAAGCGGTCCGTCACGTACTGGACCGCGCCGAAGTAGATCGCGCCTTCCATGCGCAGCAGCTTGAGTTGGGGGCATTCCGGTTGCGGGCGGTGCAGTTCGTCGAGCGGTGTAAAGCGCCGGTCGGGGTCGTCGGCGTCTGGCACCAGGCTGCGCACCGCCGGGCGCGAGGTGCGATAGAGATAGGCCACCAGTGACAGGATGGTGCCGAGCAAGACCGCCATCTCCAGGCGGATGGCCAGCATGGCGACAAAGGTGCTGACGGCGATGGCGAATTCCGTGCGGCTCAGGCTGGCGATGCGGCGCAGCCGGCCGAAATCGAACAGGCCCCAGGCCACCAGCAGCAACATCGCGGCGATGGAGGCCAGCGGGATCTGCGCCAGCAGCGAGGCGCTGGCCGTGACCAGCACCACTAGCAGCAAGGCCGAGAAAATGCTGGCCAGCGGCGTCTGCGCGCCGGCCTCGTAGTTAGGCATGGAGCGGTTCAGCGAGCCGCAGGAGATATAGGCGGAGAACAAGCCGCCTGCGATATTCGACAGGCCCTGCCCGATGAATTCGCGGTTGGCATCGATGTGCTGGCCCGAGCGCAGCGCCACCGCCTTGGCGATCGAGATCGACTGGCCGAGTGCCACGATGGTCAGCGCGGCGGCGACGCCAAGCAGGTCGGGGATTGCCCGCCAGGAAATATCCGGCAGGCCGAAGGGCGGGATGGCCGAGGGAATCGGCCCGACCACATTAACGTGGTGTGCGCCCGCGCTCCAGCCCGGCGCGTTGAGCAGCAGGGCGACGCCGTAACCCGCCAGCAGGCCGATCAGCATGAAGGGCAGGCGGCGCGAGACGCGCTTCACCGCGATGGTCACCGCGAGAGTAATCGCCGCTACCGTGAACGCGCTCCAGTTGATGCCGTCGGCATTGTCCAGCAGGAAGCGCACCACGCCGAAGGCGCTCGTACCCGTCGGCACGGCCAGCCCGAACAGGTCCTTGAGCGCATAGAGGCCGATCAGCGTCGCCGCGCCGCAGGTGAAGCCAAGCAGCACCGAGGGCGAGATGAAGTTGGCCAGCGTGCCAAGGCGCAGGGTGCCCACGGCAAGCTGCAGCAAGCCAACCATGATGGTGACGGCGAGCGCCAGGTTGATGTACTCGGGACTGCCGGCAAATGCCACCGGGCTCAGCATGGCGAACAGCGCCAGCGAGTTGGCGTTGGTCGGGCCGGACATCACATGCCAGCTTGAGCCGAACAAGGCCGCCACGATGCAGGGAATCACGGCCGCGTAGATGCCGTATTGCGGCGGCAGGCCGGCAAGCGTGGCAAAGGCCACGCCCTGCGGCAGCACCAGCACCGCGCCAAGCAGGCCCGCAACCAGGTCCGCACGCAAGGAGGCGCGGCTCACGCGGTGACGCCATGCCGGCAACAGGCGCTCGAGCATCCGGCCGGTCGTGCCCTGCGCAGCCGGAGCGGTCATGCTCGCGGGTCTCGTTCGCTGAGGCTCACCAGCAATTCGTCGATCGCGCCATAGACCTTGCCCAGCCGCTCGGCGCCGATCATCTGCTCGAGCTGCGCATAGCGGCGGTCGATCAGCGGCTCCATCTCGGCGATCAGGGCACGGCATTTGTCGGTCAGCGAGATCAACTGGCGGCGCTGGTCCGTGGTGGAGCGCGAGCGCAGGATCAGGCCAGCTTCCTCCATGCTCGACAGCATGCGGGTAAGGCTCGGACTCAGGATCAGGCAGGCATCGGCGAGCTGGTTAGGCTCCATCTCGCCTTGCTCGTTGAGGGTGCGCACCACGCGCCATTGCTGCTCGGTCATGCCGTGCTGGCGCAGGATGGGCCGGAAGCCCGCCATCAGCGTTTCGCGGGCTTGCAGCAGCAGGTGGGGGAGGTTGCGGTGGCGGAAGGTAGCCGGTTTCATGCCCGCAAGTGTAGCCGTGCAGGCGCCCGGACGCGAGCCGGTGGCTACCCGGATATGCCGAACGCCAGCCTGGTGGCCGGCGCCTTGGCGCAACGCCTCAGCCCAGGTCGAGCGTGGCCACCACCGGCGTGTGGTCCGAGGGCTGCTCCCAGGTGCGCGGCACGCGATCGATCACGCAGGCGCTGCACGCCTCGCGCAGGGCCGGCGACAGCAGGATGTGGTCGATGCGCAGGCCGGCGTTGCGGCGGAACGCAAACATGCGGTAGTCCCACCAGGAGAAGCTCTTCTCCGGCTGCTCGAACATGCGGTACGCGTCGGTCAGCCCAAGTGCCTCCAGCGCCCGGAACGCATCGCGCTCCGGTGGCGACACCAGGTTCTGCCCCTCCCATTTCTTGGGGTCGTGCACATCCCGGTCCTCGGGCGCGATATTGAAGTCGCCCAGCAGCGCGAGCTTCGGGTACTTCACCATTTCCTCCCGCAGCCACGCGGTGATCGCCTGCAGCCAGCCGAGCTTGTAGGTGAACTTGTCGGAGTCCGGTGCCTGCCCGTTGGGGAAGTACGCGCACACCAGGCGCACGTCGCCATAGGTCGCCGCCACCACGCGCTGCTGGGGGTCGTCGAAGCCAGGGATATTGCGCACCACGTCGGTGGGTGTCGCCATGGTGGCATTGCGCGCCAGGATCGCCACGCCGTTGTACGTCTTCTGGCCGGTGAACACGCTATGCCAGCCCGCGCTTTCCAGTTCGGCCAGCGGGTACTTGTCGTCCGGCATCTTCAGCTCCTGCAGGCACAGGGCATCGATCGGCGTATCGGCCTTTTCCTGCTCGCTCAACCAGTCCAGTACCTGCGGTAGCCGGACCTTGAGCGAGTTGACGTTCCAAGTCGCAATTCTCATTATTTCTCTATCTCTTTAATGCCGCTTGAGCGTGGGCCGATCTTCACGAGGCGCAGTGTACCAGCGGCCACCATGCGATAGACCGTTGCCTTCGAGAGGCTGAGCGGGTCCATCACCTCGTGAACGCGGTAAAGGCGTTGCATCGTCTGGGCCGGCCGGCTGCGGCGTCGCGGCGCTGCCCTAAGGCTTGAACGAGCCCTCGATGGTATAGCGCGATCCCGGATGCACCAGCCGTGCCAGCGTGATCGGCGAGCCTTGGCTTTCGGTGCGGCGGATCACGATCAGGCAGGGCTCGCTTGGCTTGACGCCAAGCAGTTCGGCCTCCTGCTCGGTGGGCAACTGCGCCTCGATGGAGTATTGCGCTTCCCAAAGCGGTGCCACGGTCAGCAGGTAATTGGTGGGCGTGGTCTTGGTGAAGTCCACGTCGAGATAGTCAGGCGCGCGGGCGGGGTTGACGTAGCGGTCCTCGCACAGCAGCGGCACGCCGTTCTCGCTATGCACGATCAAGGTGTGGAAGACCTTGCTGCCGACGGGCAACCCGATGCGCTGCGCCAATGCCTCGGTGACGACTTCGGCGCGCGCCATGTGCACGTCGGAGCGGTGGCGGTGGCCCCGCTCCGTGATCTCGTCGTGCAGGTCGCGGATGGTCAGCGTGGACGACGCGCGATAGGGCTGGGTGGCGAACGTGCCGACGCCCTGCACGCGCTCCACCAGGCCTTCGGCCTGCAGTTCCCGTACCGCCCGGTTGGCGGTCATGCGGCTGACGCGGAACTGGGTCACCAGTTCGGATTCCGATGGCATCAGCGTGCCGGGCGGCCAGCGTCCGGCACTGAGTCCGTCCTTCAGGTAGTTCTTGATGTGCGCGTAGGCGGCGGCGGGTGGCAGGTAGGTCATGGCACGCAGTTTACTTGACCGCGCTTGTCTAGCCAATTTCCATTGGCAGCGATCTTCCAAATCAAGGCCGGCATCCGCCAGGAGAAAGGAGGCGGGTTTTGGCTCCGGGTTTGGCGCCGATCAGGGTAATCCCGGCTCGTTGATTTGTTGTCTTATCTTGTATATACAGGAATATGTGTCGCAATCGATGATTCCGGGATGCTGGAGTCGCGGGCGGACAGGCGAGAGGGTGACCGGAGACAACATGGCAAAGGTGAGCGCAAGTGGGGGGGCGGGGATGAACATATTCCCGGGCTGGTATGTGGTTGGCGCGACGCACGTGCTGCTGGCGCTGATATTTGGCGCCGCGTACTCGTTTGGCGCATTTTTCGCGAGTATCCAGGAAGGCTTCGGGGTGGGGAGTTCGTCAGCGGCTTCCGTGTTCTCGTTCACCGCGCTGATTTACTACGTGGTGGGCGTATTCTCCGGGTCCCTGGCCGACCGGATCTCCACCCGCCGGGTCATTGCGATGGGCATTGTCTCGCTGGCGCTGGGATTCGCCATCGCCAGCGTCGTCACGGATTCGCTGGCGGGGTTTCTGGTTGCCTTTTGTTCGCTGGTGGGCCTGGGTGTAGGCCTGGTCTACGTGCCGGCGGTGACGGCGGTGCAGCGCTGGTTCGTCAGGCATCGCAGCCGGGCGTCGGGCCTTGCGCTGGCGGGCACCGGGCTCGGCACGTTCATCGGGCCGGTGGTGGCGGGCCTGCTGATGGAGCATATGAGCTGGCAGGCGACAATGCGTTGCTTCGCGCTGGCCATCGCCGTAGTCGGGCTGGCAATGGCAATGCTGCTAAAGGGGCGCCCGGAAGAGGCCGGCCTGTATCCCGATGGCGCGCCTGCGGCGCCTGGCGCAGCCCACTCGCCCCCGCCATCCGGGCTCAGCCTGGCGCAGGCCGCGCGCGGCGGGCGATTCTGGTGGTACTTCGGCGCCATCCTGCTGGGCTCGGTCGGCCTGTTCGCAGCGCTGGTCCATATCCATCCGTACGCGCGGCAGCATGGCTTGTCTTCCACGGCCGGGAATCTGCTGATCGGGCTGGTGGGCGCCGGCAATATCCTGGGGCGCCTGTTGCTCGGCGGGCTTGGCGACAGGCTGGGCCCGGGGCGGCTGCTCATGTGCCTGACGCTGATGCTCGCGCTGCTCAACGGCGTGTGGCTTGGGGCCACGAGCTTCCCGGCGCTGGCGCTGTTTGCCGTCCTGTTCGGCGCGGCTAACGGCGGTTGCATTTCCTTGTACCCGGCGCTGGCCGCGACATGGTTCGGCACGGTCAACCTCGGGGCGATCCTGGGCGCACTGTATGTGGCGGTGGGGATTGCCGCGATGGCGGGCGGCAGCCTGGCGGGCTGGCTCTTCGATGCCTACGGCAGTTACTCGGTGGCGATTGCGGTGAGCGCAGGCTGCGCGTTGCTGTCGACGGCCTGCATTGCACGCGCGCGCCGCCATGAAAAAAGCGGCTCAGACTGAGCCGCTTGACCTGGACTATTGACGGCGTGCTGGCTTACGCCACCGCCATGCCGCCGTGCCGCAGCAGTGCGTCGATCTGCGGCGCGCGGCCACGGAACGCGGTGAACGATTCCATGGCCGGTCGGCTGCCGCCCACCGAGAGGATTTCCCTGCGGTAGCGCGCGCCGGTCTCGGCGTCCAGCACGGTGCCGGAGAGCTTCGCAGCTTCCTCGAAGGCGGCATAGACGTCGGCGGACAGCACTTCGGCCCACTTGTAGCTGTAGTAGCCCGCCGCATAGCCACCGGCAAAGATATGGCTGAAGGTGTTCGGCCAGCGCGACAGCGGGTGCTGCGGCACCACGTGGGCGCGATCGTTGATCTCCCTGGACAGCGCCAGCACGGATTTCTCGCCCGCTGGGTCGAAGCTGGTGTGCAGGTGCATGTCGAACGACGAGAACACGATCTGGCGCAGCGTCATCATGCCGTTCTGGAAGTTCTTCGCGGCCAGCATGCGCTCGAACAGCTCGCGCGGCAGCGGCTCGCCGGTGTCGACGTGCGCGGTCATGTCGGCCAGCACCTCGTACTCCCAGCAGAAGTTCTCCATGAACTGCGAGGGCAGCTCAACGGCATCCCATTCCACGCCATTGATGCCGGACACGCCCAGCTCGCCCACCTGGGTGAGCATATGGTGCAGGCCGTGTCCGAACTCGTGGAACAGCGTGATCACTTCGTCGTGGGTGAAGACCGCTGGCTTGCCGCCCACCGGCGCCGTGAAGTTGCAGGTCAGGTAGGCCACCGGGGTTTGCACGCGGCCGCCGTCCAGCAGCTTGCGGCCGCGGGCGTCATCCATCCACGCGCCGCCGCGCTTGCCTTCGCGGGCGTAAAGGTCGATGTAGAACTGCGCCAGCAGCGCGCCCTCGGGCGATACCACGCGGAACAAGCGCGCGTCTTCGTGCCACGTCTGGGCCTGGTCGGCTTCGATGCGCACCGAGAACAGCTTCTCCACCACGCTGAACAGGCCCTTGAGCACCTGCGGCTCGGGGAAGTATTGCTTTACCTCCTGCTCGGAGAAGGCGTAGCGCTGCTCGCGCAGCTTTTCCGACGCGTAGGCCACGTCCCAGGGCGAGAGGTCGCTCAGGCCCAGCTCGCCTGCGGCGAATGCCTTGAGCTCGTCCCAGTCCTTCTCGGCGTACGGCCGCGCCTTGGCGGCCAGTTCGTCCAGGAAGCGCAGCACTTCGGCCGGGGATTCCGCCATCTTGGGCACCAGCGAGACCTCGCCGAAGGAGGCGTAGCCGAGCAACTGCGCTTCTTCGCGGCGCAGCGCGAGCTGCTCGCGCATATTGGCCGTGTTGTCCCACTCGGCCTTGCCCTGGCCGTACTGTTCGGCCAGTTCCGAGGCGCGGGTGACGCTGGCCTCGTACATGGTCTGGCGCAGCGCGCGGTCGTCCGCGTATTGCAGCACCGGGAAGTAGGAGGGGAAGTGCAGGGTGAATTTCCAGCCCGGCTTGCCGTCTTTCTCAGCGGCATGGCGCGCGGCTTCCAGCGCGTCTTCCGGGATGCCGCTCAGGCGGCTTTCATCTTCGATCAGCAGCGCGTAGGCATTGGTGGCATCGAGCACGTGGTCGGAGAAGGCTTTGGACAACTGGGCCTGCTGCTCCTGGATCGCGGCAAAGCGGGGCTTCTTGTCTTCGGGCAGTTCGGCGCCGCCCAGGCGGAAACCGCGCAACTCGTTTTCCATCAGTTGGCGCCGAGCCGTGCTCATGGTGGCGAATTCGGGGCTCGCGGCGATTGCCTTGTACTTGTCATAGAGCGCCAGGCTCTGGCCCAGCGACGACCAGAACTCGGTCATGCGCGGCAGGTTGTCGCTATGCGCCTGGCGCAAGGGCGGCGTATCCGCCACCGCGCTCAGGTGGCCCACCACGCCCCAGGCGCGTCCCAGCGGCTCGGTGGCGGCTTCCAGCGCTTCCACGGCATTGGCCCAGGTGGCTTCGGTGGCCGGGTCCTCTGCACGGTCGACCGCGGCTTGCGCGGTCGCCAGCAGCACGTCCAGCGCCGGGCCGATGTGCTCGGGGCGGATCTCGGAGAAACGCGGCAGGTCGGTGAAATCCAGCAGCGGATTGTCGCCGTTTGCGTGACTTGCAGTGTTGGCTTGGTTGGCGGCTTGATCCATGACGTCTCTCTTGGCAGGGCCCGTAAGGGCAATGCCCCGCACATTGGGGCGGGGCGGCAGGATTTCCAGTGCCGGGCAGCACCCGGCGCGCAAGGCGCCGGCGCTGTCCGCGGCAGGCCGATACGACGTTCAGCCGGCCGTGCGCTCGGCGGCTTCCAACGTATTAATCAGCAGCATCGTAATGGTCATCGGGCCAACGCCGCCCGGCACAGGGGTGATGTAGCCGGCGACTTCCTTGACGCCGTTGAAGTCGACATCGCCGCACAGCTTGCCATTGTCGTCGCGGTTCATGCCCACGTCGATCACGGCTGCGCCGGGCTTGACCATGTCAGCGGTGATGATGTTGCGCCGGCCCACGGCGGCCACGATCACGTCCGCGTCGCGGGTATGGGCGCCCAGGTCGCGCGTCTTGCTGTTGCAGATGGTGACGGTGGCGCCGGCCTGCAGCAGCAGCATCGCCATCGGCTTGCCGACGATGTTGGAGGCGCCGACCACCACCGCGCGGGCGCCGCGCAGCGGGAAATCGACCGATTCCAGCATTTTCATGCAGCCATAGGGCGTGCACGGGCGGAACAGCGGGGCGCCGGTCATCAGGGCACCCGCATTGGCCACGTGGAAGCCGTCCACGTCTTTTTCCGGGGCGATCGCTTCGAGCACTTTGTGGCTGTCGATATGCTTGGGCAGCGGCAACTGCACCAGGATGCCGTGGATATGCGGGTCGCGGTTCAGGGCGTCGATGCGGGCCAGCAGGTCGGCCTCGGACAGGTCGGCGGGGTAGCGGTCGAGCGAGGAATGAAAGCCATTGTCGTCGCAGGCCTTGACCTTGTTGCGCACATAAACCTGGCTAGCCTGGTCTTCGCCCACCAGGACCACGGCCAGGCCGGGCCGGTGGCCGCGTTCGGTCAGGCGGGCGGCGCGCTGGGCGGCTTCGGTGCGGAGTTGCTTGGCAAGGGCGTTGCCGTCGATGAGTTGGGCTGGCATGGGGATGGGCGCTGGAGAGCTGGAGGTGGTCAAAGCGGAATTATAAAGGTTGACGCAACCCGGGGCGCAGGAGAGTAGGGCACTGGTAGCATGGCCGTATGGATGCCCTGAACCCTTTTACCACGGCCGCGGCGGCCGAACATGCCGTGCTCATCGTGCTCAGCCTGGCCGCCATGGCCTGGGCGCTGAGCCGTCGGCCTTGGCAGCTGCTGCGGCGCGACGATTTGCAGCATGGCTGGCTGGGCGCGCTGGTGTTGCTGGCGCTGCTATGGACGGTCCGCGCGACGTTGCCGGGCGGGCTGGTGATCCAGTTGTTCGGCGCCACCCTGATGGTGACCCTGTTCGGGCTGCCGCTGGCCCTGCTGTCGCTGTTCCTGGTGGATCTGGTGTCGTTCCTGGGGTTGGGCTACCTGGCTGGCGGCACCTGGGCCGAACTGGGCTGGGCGGTGCTGTGGCCGCGCTATGTCTGGATGGGGTTGTTGCCGGCCTTGTTGTCGGCCGCGCTGCAGGGGGGCATGCGCCGGCTGCTGCCGCGCCATCCCTTTGTGTTCATCCTCGGCCATGGCTACTTTGCCGCCGGGCTCGCCGCCCTGGGGGCGGGGGCGGCGCGCGCGGTCTGGCGTAGCTACAGCGTGGGCGATGGCGTGCTGTCGCTGCCCGATACGCTGACCGCCGTGCTGATCCTGGCGTTTGGCGAAGCCTTTCTCACGGGCATGCTGGTGGCGGTGTTCGTGGTCTACAAGCCGCAATGGGTCGTGACCTTTCGCGACGAGGAGTACCTCGGGCGTTGAGCCGGCAGCCCCCGCAAGCTCGGCGGGGGTGGCTTCGGCGCTGGCTCGGCTCTCGGCTGTTGCGGCTGTGCTTCAGCTGTTCTTGGACAGGGCCAGGCGCAGCAGGTCGGCCACGGTGTTGACGTTGAGCTTTTCCATGATGTTGGCGCGGTGCGCCTCCACGGTCTTGATCGAAATGCCCAGGTCGTCGGCAATCTGCTTGTTCAGCCGGCCGGCCACGATGCGCTCCAGCACCTGCTGCTCGCGCGTGGTGAGCTTGCCCAGCAGGTCCTTGGCGGCGCGCTGCTCGCGCGCGGCGGAATGGTCGGTGCGGGCCTTTTGCAGCATGCGCTCCACCAGCGATCGCAGTTCGGACTCATCGAACGGCTTTTCGATGAAGTCGATGGCGCCCTTCTTCATGGTGGAGACTGCCATCGGCACGTCGCCGTGGCCGGTGATGAAGACGATCGGGATATTGATGTTTTCCGCGATCATGCGTTCCTGCAGCTCGGGCCCGCTCATGCCCGGCATCCGCACGTCCAGGATCAGGCAGGAGACCTGGCCCGAGTCGTAGGCGGAAAGGAACTGTTCGGCGCTGGTAAAGCTGCGAACCTGGTAGCCATTGCCCTCCAGCAGCCAGGTCAGCGAGTCGCGCATGGCTTCATCGTCGTCGACGATGAAGACGGTCTCGCCGCGGTGGGAGGTGGGGTTTGGCGTTACGGTCATGAAGTCTCCTGGGACATCAAAGTCATTTGCCGCCAAGTGTAACCGGGCCGGGCGGCAAGCGACAGGGGCGGCCTTGGCGCGCCTTATCTTGTCTTGTCAATGCCGGGCGGCCCGCCCGGCGTCGTGTGGGCCGATTATTGGTCGATCAGTGCCGGCTGCAGCGGCAGCATGATCTTGAACGTGCAGCCAATGCCGTCGGCATTGTTCTCCACCCACAGGCGTCCCTGGTGGGACTCGATGATGGAGCGGCAGATATTCAGGCCCATGCCCATGCCGTCGGACTTGGTGCTGAAGAACGGTTCAAACAGGCGCTCCTTCGTGGCCTCGTCGACGCCAGGGCCCTGGTCGATCACGTCGATGCGCATGTTCGGGCCGATCTCGCCCGGCTCGATGCGTGCGTGCAGGCGCACCACGCCGGTGGCGCGCAGCGCCGGCAGCCCGGCCATGGCCTCGACGGCGTTCTTGAGCAGGTTGACCAGCACTTGCTCGATCAGCACCGGATCGACGAACAGCACCACTGGCGGCGGCGGCAGCCGGGTCAGGATGGTGACGCGGCGGCGGGTGGCCTCCAGGTCGGCCAGCCCGACCGCGTCGGCCACGATGTCGTGCAGCGCGGCTTCGCGGCGCTGGGGCTGGCTGCGCTTCACGAAGCCCCGGATGCGGCTGATGATGGTGCCGGCGCGCACGGCCTGCGCCGAGGTCTTTTCCAGGATCGGGATCAGGTCCTCGGCGGTGCTGCGCCCGGAGCGCAGCCGGGCCACCGCGCCCATGCAGTAGTTGTTGATTGCCGCCAGCGGCTGGTTCAGCTCGTGCGCGAGCGACGACGCCATCTCGCCCATGGTGGTCAGGCGGCTGGTGAACTGCAGCCGTTCCTCATGCTGGCGCGCCATTTCCTCGGCGGCCTTGCGCACCGTGATATCGGTGGCGATCTGCATCTGCGCCAGATGGCCGTCGACCCACTGAATGTAGCGGCGGCGCACTTCGAACCATTTCTGCATGTCGGGCACGAAGACTTCCCGCGCGTCCGAGGAGTAGGGCATCAGTTCCGAGGCCGGCAGGCCGGCGTAGGCGTCGACGAAGTCGGTGGCGTCGCTGGAGACCTGCTCCTTGTCGACCTCGCCGCCGGCCAGCTTCAGGTGGCCCTCGGCTTCCCAGCCGAACAGCTGACGGTAATAGCGGTTGGCGAACAGCAACTCAGGCTTGTCGGTCGCCAGTACGGACACCGCGGCGTCCAGGCTTTCCAGCACCGTGGTGAAGCGGTCGTGGGCGGCGGCGAGTTCCTCGCGGGCGCGCTTGGGCTCGGTGATGTCTGTCATCGAGGCCATCCAGCCGGTGTGCCTGCCGCGGCTGTCCACCAGCGGCGAGACATACATGCGGGCGTAGAAGCTGCTGCCGTCGCGCCGCATGGCGCGCATCTCATAGCCGCTGGCCGGGGACTTGCCCTGCAGCGTCAGGTCGATCTGCTTTTGCATCTCCTGATGGTCGTTGGGCGGCCAATAGGGGAAGGGCGGCACGCGGCCGACCAGATCGCTGTCCTGCCAGCCCGTCATGCGGCAGAAGGCGGGATTGACGTAGGTGATGCGGCCGTTCAGGTCGAGTGCGCGCAACCCGATCAGCATCGAGTTTTCCATCGCGCGGCGAAACGACGTCTCGGCCAGCAAGGCGCGCTGCGCCTCGGAGCGCCGGCTGGTGTGGCGCCACATGCTCCACAGGCTCCACAGCAGGAAGCACGACAGCCCCACCACCAGCCACAGCAGCATGTTGTTGGGCAGGTTGGAGGCGGGCGGGTAGGCGTCGGCCCGCAGCGACAGCGAGTGCCCCGGCGGGTCCAGCAGCACCTCGTAGGACAGCGCGTTGCCTGGCACCGGCCGCAACGAAGTGCTGGCGCGGATCTGGTTGTTCTTGTCGATCAGCGAGAAGCGGTAGCGCTCGGTCAGCTCCGGCGGCAGCAGGTGGGTCAGGATGCCGTTGACGGAGTAAAGCGCGCCGAGGGTGCCGAGGAACTCGTTGTCCCGCACGATCGGCACCTCCATCAGCATGAAGCTGTCGCCGCGGTCGTTGACCAGCGGGCGTGAGTACACCACGCGCTGGGTTTCGCGGGCGGCGTCGAAGGTATCGAGCACCTCGGGCTCCAGCGGCTGGTCCTGGGTTTCGCGCAGCCGGCTGGCGAATTCGGAGGTGGACGGCAGCGACCAGCGCCCGCGCCGGGTCGCGTCCAGCCAGTTGACGAAGACGATTTCCGGGTTCTCGCGCAGGATTTCCTGCGCGGCGGTGCGGTAGGCGCCCTGGTCCAGCTGGGCGGCGGCGATGTCGCGCGCCAGCGAGGCTAGCTGGTCCTGGTTGCTCAGCAGGGACAGGCGCACGCGCTGCTGCGCCCAGGCCGCGTCGCGATAAAGCGCGTCGCGTTGCTGCTGGCGCTCGGTTTCATGGAGCGACCACAGGATCACGCCCATCGCCACCGTGAACAGCACGATCGCCACCAGCGGGATGAACATGAACCAGCTGGTCGCCACCAGGTTGCGCCAGCGCAGCCACCACAATCCGCGCGGCGGCCCGTTGACGGCAGCGGGCTCGTCCACGTGGCCAAGCGTATCGAGGGACGTCAGCGGGTTGGGCGGGGCGGTCAGCGTAGGGTCGCTGCCGCTCGCCTTGGCGGAGCCGGAAGCGGAGGGAGGGACGACTGCGGCGCGCAGGTGGGAAAAGAAATCTTTGAGGGACGGCATGGTGGGATTGACGACTGACCGACCAGTGTAGCGGGATTGCGGCGCCCCGTCGCTTGGGGTAAGCGCCAATGCGGCGCTGCGGCATTCCTGCCGAAGGCGCGACGGGTGAATGCCGTTTGGCGGCAAGGGCTGGCGCAGTTTTGTGGTGCGCTGCCGCAATATTTCATATTGTAAGAAACCATATCGCAATTTGAAAATTAGGCTTGTCTTGCCCAATGTGCTTCCATAGAATCGGTCCGACCGAAAAGTGCGGACGGCAGTGCTGCGTCCGGTCCTGCCAGCCTTGCTGGCAAGTCCGGCGAAGCGCTAGCGAAGGACCGTGCGAAGACACTCGCGGCCCGCGCGCCGTACCGTAGTCACACCGTCAGGCCGGGGCTCCCACCACAAGAGTCGGGGGGGCACCGAGGCAGGAATTCACCAGGAGACAGTCATGTCAGCTGTACCAGAGCAGATCCTCGGCGCAAGCAGCGCCAACGACGCCGATCCCCAGGAAACCCACGAGTGGCTTGATGCCCTGCAGGGCGTGATCGCCGCCGAAGGCACCGACAGGGCCGCCTTCCTGATCGAAAAGCAGATCGAATACGCACGCGTGAACGGCGTCACCCAGCCGTTCCACGCTGAAACGCAGTACATCAACACCATCCCGGTGGAGCGGCAGGCCCGCATTCCCGGCGACCAGGACATCGAGCACCGCATCCGCTCGTACACCCGCTGGAACGCCATGGCGATGGTGCTGCGCGCCAACAAGCACACCAACGTTGGCGGCCATATTTCCTCGTTTGCCTCGGCGGCCACGCTGTATGACGTCGGCTATAACCACTTCTGGCACGCCCCGTCCGAGAAACACGGCGGCGACCTGGTATTCGTGCAGGGCCACTCGGCCCCTGGCGTGTATTCGCGCGCCTTCCTGCTCGGCCGCCTGAGCACGGAACAGCTCGACAGCTTCCGCCAGGAAGTCGACGGCAAGGGCATCTCGTCCTACCCGCACCCGTGGCTGATGCCGGACTTCTGGCAATTCCCGACGGTGTCGATGGGCCTGGGCCCGATCATGGCCATCTACCAGGCCCGCTTCATGAAGTACCTGCACAGCCGCGGCCTGGTGCAGACCGAAGGCCGCAAGGTCTGGGCGTTCCTGGGCGACGGCGAGACCGACGAGCCGGAATCGCTTGGCGCGATCGGCATGGCCGGGCGCGAGAAGCTGGACAACCTGGTGTTCGTGATCAACTGCAACCTGCAGCGCCTGGATGGCCCGGTGCGCGGCAACGGCAAGATCATCCAGGAACTCGAATCCGAGTTCCGCGGCGCCGGCTGGAACGTGATCAAGGTGGTGTGGGGCAGCCGCTGGGATCAGCTGCTGGCACGCGACCACAAGGGCTTGCTGATGAAGCGCATGATGGATTGCGTGGACGGCGAGTACCAGACCTTCAAGGCCAAGGATGGCGCCTACGTGCGCGAGCATTTCTTCAATAGCCCTGAGCTCAAGGCGATGGTGGCCGACTGGTCCGACGAGGACATCTGGCGCCTGAACCGTGGCGGCCATGATCCGCACAAGATCTATGCCGCCTACAGCGCCGCCAACGAGCACAAGGGCCAGCCCACGCTGATCCTGGCCAAGACCATCAAGGGCTATGGCATGGGCGACGCCGGCCAGGCCATGAACATCAGCCACCAGCAAAAGAAGATGCCGGTGGACGCGATCCGCCGCTTCCGCGACCAGTTCAACATCCCGGTCACCGACGACAAGATCGAGGAAGTGCCGTACATCACCTTCGAGGAAGGCTCGAAGGAACTCGAATACATGCGCGCCCGCCGCATGGACCTGGGCGGCTACCTGCCGGCCCGCCGCCAGAAGGCGGAAGCCCTGAAGGTGCCTGAGCTGTCCGCCTTCGACGCGCTGCTCAAGGCCACCAGCGAAGGCCGTGAAGTGTCCACCACCATGGCCTTCGTACGGATCCTGAACACGCTGCTCAAGGACAAGCAGATCGGCAAGCACGTGGTGCCCATCGTGCCCGACGAGTCGCGCACCTTCGGCATGGAAGGCCTGTTCCGCCAGATCGGCATCTGGAACCAGCAAGGCCAGAAGTACGTGCCGGAAGACCACGACCAGCTGATGTTCTACAAGGAATCGCAGACTGGCCAGGTGCTGCAGGAAGGCATCAATGAAGCCGGCGCCATGTGCGACTGGATCGCCGCCGCCACGTCGTACTCGACGCATGGCATCCAGATGATCCCGTTCTACATCTATTACTCGATGTTCGGCATCCAGCGTATCGGCGATCTGTGCTGGGCGGCTGCCGACATGCGCTCGCGCGGTTTCCTGCTGGGCGGCACCTCGGGCCGCACCACGCTCAACGGCGAAGGCCTGCAGCACGAAGACGGCCACTCGCACGTGTTCCACGCCGCGATCCCGAACTGCATCTCGTATGACCCGACCTTCCAGTACGAGCTGGCGGTGGTCATGCAGGACGGCCTGCGCCGCATGTACGCCGAGCAGGAAGACGTGTACTACTACCTGACGGTGATGAACGAGAACTACGAACATCCGGAAATGCCGGCTGGCGTAGAGGGCGACATCGTCAAGGGCATGTACCAGTTCAAGAAGGGCGTGGAAAACAGCAATGCGCCGCGCGTGCAGCTGCTGGGTTCGGGCACGATCTTCCGTGAGGTGATCGCCGCCGCCGACCTGCTCAAGAAGGACTGGGGCGTGGAGTCGGACCTGTGGGGCTGCCCGAGCTTTACCGAACTGGCCCGCGAAGGCCACGACGTGGAGCGCTGGAACCTGCTGCACCCGACCGAGACGCAACGCGAATCGCACGTGACCAAGAGCCTCAAGTCCGTGCGTGGCCCGGTGATCGCCTCGACCGACTACGTGCGCGCCTTCGCCGACCAGATCCGTCCCTTCGTGCCGCGTCGCTTCGTGGTGCTGGGCACCGACGGTTTCGGCCGCTCGGACACCCGCGAAAAACTGCGTCATTTCTTTGAGGTCGATCGTCACTGGGTGACGTTGGCTGCACTGAAGGCGCTGGCCGACGAAGGTGCCATCGGTCGTGACAAGGTGGCCGAAGCCATCAAGAAGTACAACCTCGACCCCAACAAGCCGAACCCGATGTCGGTCTAAGCAGACCGGCTGCACGAACCCCCGCAGGAGCGGCAATGCCGCGTGCGCGGGCGCCGGGCTGATGTCCGGCGCCTTGCGGCGCGGCGGCGTGACAGATCGCGGCGGTGAGGGTAACCTCACACGCTCGTGTTTGTCGTGCGCGCCGGCCTGCCCAGGAGACACTGAATGAGTCAAGCGATTGAAATCAAGGTGCCGGATATCGGCGATTACGACGCCGTTCCCGTCATCGAAGTGCACGTGAAACCGGGCGACACCATCAACGCGGAAGACGCGCTGGTGACGCTGGAATCGGACAAGGCCACGATGGACGTGCCTTCGCCCCAGGGCGGCACTGTCAAGGAAGTCAGGATCAAGATTGGCGACAACGTCGCCGAAGGCACCGTGCTGGTGATGCTGGAGCCCGCCGGCCAGGCTGCCACCGCGCCCGCCCCGGCCGCAGCCGCGCCGGCTCCCGCAGCCGCCGCGCCGGCCCCCGCCCCGACGCCGGCTCCGGCAGCC
>NZ_JBXASU010000052.1:0-53679 GCF_058809705.1 Cupriavidus sp. MPR-AND1C
TTTCCCGCCTGGAGGCGGGAAACACCCATGCGCGATGCGCAGCGAGCCGTGAAGGTTCACCCAGGCCGTATGGGGCGCCTTGGGGTGTCGCCCCATCCGGCGCGCCTTTTTTGCCTACTTTTTTGGCAAGACAAAAAAGTAGGTCGCCGCGCCGCAGGCGTGGTGAAACTGCAGTTGAAGTTGACGTTGACGTTGCAGTTGCCCTTGACGTTAAGCCATTGCAACAGCAGTTGCAGCCACCCCTCCCAAAAAACTCACTTCCTCACCAACCTCAACTTAGTAATCTCCGACGGCGCCCCAAACCGCTTGGGCGGCCCCCAATACCCGGTCCCCCTGCTCACATACACCCACATCGCCTCATGCCGGTTCAACCCGGCGGTATAAGGCTGCTGCATCGGCACGAACAGGTTCCAGGGCCAGAACTGGCCGCCATGCGTATGTCCGGAGAGTTGCAGGTCGAAGCCCGCGGTGGATGCAGCCGGCGCCGTGCGCGGCTGGTGCGCCAGCAGCACGCGCGCGGCTACTACCGCCGGGGCGCCGTGCAGCGCGCGCGCCGGGTCGCTGCGATGGCTCTCGTCGAAACGGTGGGCGGAAAAATCGGTCACGCCTGCCAGTACCAGCGCTTCCTCCTCCTCCCCGATCACCACATGCTCGTTCATCAGCACGCGCAGGCCTAGTCCGCGCAGCTCCGTGATCCACGGCTCGGCGCCAACGTAATACTCATGGTTGCCGGTGACAAAGTAGGTGCCATGGCGGGCCTTCAGGTTGCCTAGCGGGGCCGTGTGCCGGGACAGCTCGCGCACGGTGCCGTCGACCAGGTCGCCGGTGATGGCGATGGCGTCGGGGGCCAGCCCGTTGACGCGGGCGACGATGCGCTCCAGGTAGGCGCGCTTGATGGTGGGGCCAACGTGGATGTCGCTGATCTGCACGATGGTGAAGTCGTGCAGCGAGTCAGGCAGGCCGGCGATGGGGACTTCCACCTCGACCACCTGCGCCAGCCGCCGCGCATTGAAGAGTCCCACCAGTGTGACCAGCAGCGCCAGCACCGGCACTGCGGCAGCGGTGCCGGGCAGCAGCCATGCCGGGTGCCAGCCGGCCATCGCGCTCACCAGCAGCACGACCTCGCGCGCCAGCGTCAGTATCAGCAAGGAGGAGAAAAAACCCATGGCCAGCATGCCCACCCAGGTCAGCGCATCGGACCAGGGCTGGTCCAGGCGCCGCGCCAGCAGGCCTGCGGGGATCAGCGGCCACGATAGCGCCAGCCACGCTACAGCCAGCGCCTTGATGGCGAAGGATACCGGCATGTCGGGTAACAGGCGCAGCCCGATATAGCCGTGCAGCAGGCCAACCACGAGGGCGGCGACGAAAACCGTGGTGCGAGGGGGCATGCCACCTCCAGGGTGTGGGAGTCGATGCCGTACGTGAGGTCCCCGGCCGCCGGATTCAAGGGGCGCAAGCTGTGCCCGAAAGCACTTAAATCGCTTGCAAGAAAGATTGAATTGTTCGCATCACCTCTTCTGGGTTTTATTTGCGTGACCCGTTGCGCATGCTTGCGGCAGCCGCCGCGGGTGCAGATGACTGCGGGAGGGCGGCAAATGAATCAGCAGGGTCAGCTTGCTGGCCACGGTGTCCACGCTCACGCCGGCGCGCGCTACGAGGGCGGCTACGCCAGCTACCTCGAAGTCACCACCGCGCAGGAAATGCTGTTCGATGCGCAGCTCGCTGCCATTCAGGCTCCGCGCGCTGACCAGTTAGCGCCGCGCACGCCAAACGCCGTCACCACGCCGTAAGCGGTGATGCCCAGCGCCACGCCCAGGAAGTGCCCGTCCAGGCCCATGCCCGCGACGTTCGCCAGCAGCCAGCCGCCGCCGGCGGCCAGCGCGATGCGCGAGATGCCGGCCGCGATCGGCCAGCCCATGCGGCCCGCGCCCATCGACGCGAAATACAGCGCCATGCCCAGCCCGAAGCCGCCGAAGGCCGGCGCGACCCAGGACAGCGCGCGCGCTGCGATGCTCGCCACTTCGGCATCCTTGGTGAAGAACCCGGCAAAGGCATCCGGCGCCAGTCCCACCACCGCACCCACCGCGCCGGCCACCGCCAGCGCCATCAGCGCGCCAGCCCAAGCCGTACGGCGTGCGGTGGCCCAGTCGCCGGCGCCGACTGCTCGCCCCACCAGCGCGGTTAGCGCGGAGCCCACGCCGAACGCCAGCGGGATCATCAGGAACTCCAGGCGCGCGGAGATGCCGTACGCCGCCACCGCGGCGGTGCCATAGTGGCGCAGCTCGGTGGTCACCAGGATCGTGGACAGGTTGGCCACCGAGGCCAGCGCGCAGGCCACCAGCCCCACCGACAGGATGCGCTTGAACAGCGCGCGTGATGGACGGATGCGCAGCATCGGCACGAATCCCGCGCCGCCCCGCAGCACCACCCAGGCCATGGCCAGCGCCGCCGCCCACGATACCGCCGCCAGTGACGCGCCGATGCCGGCCAGGCCCATGCCTGCCGGCTCGGCCAGCGTCCAGGCCAGCACCGGGAAGACGATCCACATCAGCGAGAGCACCCGCGCCGCCAGCGCATGGCGGCCACCGCCGCGCAGCACCGATGCCAGCGTGTTGGCCAGCCAGGCCGGCACCGCGCCGCCGCCGAACAGCCAGATCGCATACGTGGCGGCCGCGTCTGCCGCGGTCTGCCCTGCCACCGCGCCCAGGACGGCGCGCGGGAAGCCGGCCATCGCCACGGCAAATGCCAGCCCCGCCGTGAGCGCGATGATGAGCGCATGCAGCACCAGCGATGAGGCCTCCTCGCGCTTGTTCGCGCCCAGCGCGCGGGCGATGGCCGCCACCACGCCACCGCCCATGGCGCCGGTGGACATCTGCTGCAGCAGCAAGGCAAACGGCAGCACTACCGCCCAGCCCGCCAGCGCCGCCGTGCCCTGGCGCGCCGCCAGCCAGGTCTCGATCAGTTGCGCGCCCGCCTGCAGGAAGGCGATCAGGCTGGTGGGCGCGGCCAGTTGCAGGATGCGGCGCATCAGTTCGCGCATCAGCGGGTGCGTGGGAGTGGCAATGGGTGCGGCCGTGGCTGGCGCTATCGCGGCTGCGGCCATGGGATTGGCTTGCGGCTCATTCATGGCTGGATTCCGTTTCGTCTGCCGGTTGCTCGTGCGCGGCTTGCAGGGCGGCAGCGGCGCCAAAGCGCCGCCGCAAATAGCTGCCAGCGCCGGGGCCTGGCGCCACGCGCAGGTCGTCCAGCGTCAGCGGACTGCCGTCCGGGCGGGCCAGCGCCGGCGCGGCGATTTCCGCGCCGGTGTGCTTGTCCTGCAGCAAGGTGAGCGGGCCGCGCTCGTCGGTCATCCAACGGTCGGCCCAGGCCTTCAGCGCTACGAAGGCGGGGAAGAAATCGCGGCCTTTTTCTGTGAGGTGGTAGGCATGCCGCGCACTGTCAGGCGCCGGCACGCGCTCCAGCATGCCGTGTTCCACCAGCGTCTTCAGGCGCGCGCTGAGGATGTTGGGCGCGATGCCCAGGTGGCGCTGGAATTCATCAAAGCGGGTGCTGCCGTAGAACGCCTCGCGCAGCAAAAGAATGGCCCAGCGCTCGCCCAGCACCGCCATCGAGCGGGCAATCGGGCAGGGCATGCTGGCAAAGTCGGTATGTCCCATGGTCTCCTCTCGCGCGGCTTGCAGGGTTGGCTCGGGTTTTTACTATCGTTTTGCAAGCCAAAGGGTTCGGCGCATCTTAACTTGCAATTTGAAAGTTTGCTGGCGAGCCGCACGCAGTGTGCGCGGTACGCGCGGGACCCGCGCCTAGGCAGATTACGGCGTGCACAAAGCGGTACCGCCCGGGGCGCTGAAGACATCCAGCGCCGGAATCCGCTCGCGCAGGAAGTCGATCAAGGTGCGCGTGGCCATCGACGGATGCAGGTTGGGCGTGGTGATGATGTAGAGCCGGCTGCCCAATCCTTCCGGTTTCCAGTCGGTCAGCACCGGCACCAGGCGGCCTTCGCGCACATCGTCCCAGCCGGCGTAGACGGGCAGCAGGCCCACGCCGTGGCCGTCGCGTACCGCGCGCATCAGGAAGGGGAAATGCTCGGACTGCAGGTGCGGGCTCAGTTCCACCTCTTCGCGCTGCTCGCCGCGGTTGAGCGTGAGCATGAAGCGCCGGGCGGGATAGGGCGGGCACAGGAACGGGCAGCGCGCCAGGTCGGCCGGGGTTTGCAGCGGGCCGTGGCGCGCCAGGTAGCCGGGCGAGGCGCAGAGCTGCCAGTCGATGGCGCAGATGTCTCGCGCTACGTGGTCCAGCGGCGGCTGCGAAGTCACCTTGAGCGCCACGTCGATCTCCGCGGCGATCAGGTCCACCACGCGGTTGGCAAAGAACACGCGCAGCGAGATGCCGGGATGCTGCCCGGTGAATTCCAGCAGCAGCGGGGCGAGGAAGGTGTCGCCCAGCCCGGTCGGCACGCTCACGCGCACGTGGCCGCGCAGGGTGGTGCCCAGGCTGTCGATCTCCGCCTGGGCGGACGCCACCTCCTGCAGGATGCGCAGCCCGTGCTGGTAAAGCGCGCGGCCCGCCTCGGTCAGCTCCAGCCGGCGCGTGGTACGGCGCAGCAACTGCGCGCCAGCCTGGTGCTCCAGTTCGCGCAGCTGGCGGCTGACCTGCGAGCGCGTGACGCCGCGCCGCCGCCCCGCCTCGGACAAATTGCCGGCTTCGACGATATCGACGAAGGCCTGGATCAGGTTGAGGTCCATCCGGGATTCCATGGAGAATTGTCGCGTATGGCGCAACATTGTGAGTCGCTGCGAGGGAATTGTCGATGCGAGGAGCCGAGGCTACAGTGACCATGCCCTGCTGGATCGCCAAGGCGGGGCCAGGCGGGCGAGACGCCGCCCTGAAACAAGCAGGAGACACCATGTTCAAGAACGATCTTTTCGCCGGTCAGCGCGTGCTGATCACCGGTGGCGGCACCGGGCTGGGCCTGATCATGGCCGAGCGCCTGGCGGGGCTGGGGGCGGAGCTGCACCTGTGCGGGCGCCGGCTGGCGGTGCTGGACGAGGCCGCCGAGATGCTGCGCCACCAGCATGGCGCCAAGGTCGTGACGCACGCGGTGGACATCCGCGACGCGGCTGCCGTCGACGCCATGATCGAGACCATCTGGACCCGGCACGGCCCGCTCGATTGCCTGGTCAACAACGCTGCAGGCAACTTCATCAGCCGCACCGAGGATCTGTCGCCCAACGGCTTTCACGCCATCTCCGACATCGTCTTCCGCGGTACCTTCTACACCACGCAGGCCGTGGGCAAGCGCTGGATCCGCGACGGCCACCCCGGCTCGGTCCTGTCCATCGTCGTGACCTGGGTCTGGACCGGTTCGCCTTTCGTGGTGCCGTCCGCCATGTCCAAGGCGGGCGTGGATGCCATGACCAAGTCGCTGGCCGTGGAGTGGGGCCGCCACGGCATCCGCTGCAACGCCATCGCGCCGGGGGTGATCCCCACCGAAGGCGCGGGCTCGCGCCTGCGTCCGCAGGATGCGCAGCAAGACGCGATGAGCGGCCAGAACCCCACGGGCCGCATCGGCCAGCCGCAGGATATCGGCAACCTGGCCGCCTTCCTGCTGGCCCGCGACAACGCGTGGATCAACGGACAGACCATTGCGCTGGATGGCGGCGATTACCTTGCCAACGGCGCTTATTTCAAGCAGTACCTGGATTGGGGCGATGCCGAATGGCAAGCCGCGCGCGAACGCATCGCGGCCACGAACGCCGCCGATCGTGCGGGGCGCACCGTCAACGCACCGACCCCGACCCGCTCTACCACCAAGCCTAGCCAGGCTGGAGACAACTGATGGCCGCTGACCTCCTGTTTGAAGACATCCACCGTACCGGCGCCGAACTGATCGAGCGCGGCGCGCGCCTGGCCGGCGGGCTGCGCGCGCTCGGCCTGGGCGAAGGCGACGTGGTCGCGGTGCTGCTGCGCAATGACCCGGTCTTTGCCGATATCGTGCATGCCTGCCGCACGGCCGGTACTTACTACTGCCCGATCAACTGGCACTTCACCGCGGAAGAAATCCGCTTCCTGCTGACCGATAGCGGTGCCCGGGCCTTGATCGTCAGCGCCGACCTGCTGGACAGCGTGCGCGCCGTGGTGCCCGAAGGTGTACAGGTGCTGGCGGTGGCGGCGCCCGGCAAGGACAGCCCCGCTGGTGCGACCGGCTACGAAAGCTGGCTCGCCGTGCAGCGGCCCTACGACGGCCCGCGGGTCGCGCCGCGCGGCCACATGGCCTACACCTCCGGCACCACCGGCCGCCCCAAGGGCGTGCTGCGCGCCGCGCCGCCGCTGGCCATGCTGGACGAGCAGCTCGCGCGCATGCGCTCGGTGGTGGCGCAGACCATGGGCATCGTGCAGGGCACGCGCGCGTTGATGGCCGCGCCGCTGTACCACAGCGCGCCGGGCGTGTTCATCCAGAATGCGCTGCAGCTTGGGGAGCGCCTGGTGCTGTGCGCGCGCTTCGATCCGGAGCAGGTGCTGGCGCTGGTAGAGAAGCACCGCATCGACGTGCTCTACCTGGTGCCGATCATGTATGTGCGCATGCTCAAGGTGCCGCCCGAAGTGCGTGCCCGTTATGACTTGTCCTCGCTGCGTTTTGTCGCCTCGACCGGAGCGCCGTGCGCGCCCGAGGTCAAGCGCGCCATGCTGGACTGGTTCGGCCCGGTGATCCACGAAACCTATGCTTCAAGCGAGGCCGGCATGATTACCGTGGCCACGCCGGCCGACGCCGTGGCCAAGCCCGGCACGGCGGGGCGCCCGGTTGACCAGGGCGAGGTGCGCATCCTGGATGAGCAGGGCGTTGCGTGCGCCCCCGGGGAGATTGGCCTGGTCTATGTGCGCCAGCCTGCCTACCCGGACTTCACTTATCGCAACAACGAGGCAGCCCGCCGCGCCATCGACCGCGACGGCCTGGTCAGCCTGGGCGACATGGGCTACCTGGACGCCGACGGCTACCTCTTCATCTGCGACCGCGCCTCCGACATGGTGATCTCCGGCGGCGTGAACATCTACCCGGCCGAGATCGAGCACGAACTGGTGCGCTATCCCGGCGTGGCCGACTGCGTGGTGTTCGGCGTACCCGACGACGAATACGGCGAGCGGCTGCTGGCCATGGTGCAACCGGTGGCGGACGCCACGCTGGAAGAGGGTGCCATCATCGAATGGCTGCGCCAGCGCCTGTCCGGCTTCAAGGTGCCGCGCACCATCGTGGTGGAGGCGCTGCTGCCGCGCGACGATACCGGCAAGCTGGCCAAGCGCCGTCTGCGCGACAAGTACTGGGAAGGGCGCACGCGGCGCGTTTGAGCCGCACCGGGCACCGAATGCCGGATGCCGAGTACCGAGTACCGAACACCAGACGTCAAAAAACGCCAAGGAGACTACGCAATGCATAGCTGGAAAACCGGATGGCGCGCCTGGGCCGGCGCCGCCGTCTTCGCCTGTTCGCAACTGGCCGCTGCCGCCTATCCCGATCGCCCCATCAAGCTGGTGGTGCCCTATACGCCGGGCGGCTCCACCGACCAGTTCGGGCGCGGGCTGGCCGATGGCATGAGCCGCGTGCTCAAGCAGACGGTGGTGGTGGAGAACCGCCCTGGCGCCGCCACCATGATCGGCACGCAAAGCGTGGCGCGCGCACCCGCCGATGGCTACACCATGGTGCTGGCCACCAACGGCAGCATGGTGCTCAACCCGATGCTCTACAAGAAGATCGCCTACGATCCGCCGCGCGATTTCCGGATCTTCACCGTTGGTGCGGAGGCGCCGCTGGTGGTGGTGACCAACAGCCAGGTGCCGGCGACCAATATCCGCGAGTTCGCTGCCTATGCCAAGGCCAGCGGCGGCAAGCTCAACTACGCCTCGGTCGGCCTGGGCAACGCGCTGCAGCTCGCTACCGAAATGCTCAAGACCGAACTCGGGATCTCGGTCACCCATGTGCCGTACAACGGCAGCGCGCCGGCACTATCGGCGCTGCTCGCCAACGATGTGCAACTGATGGTGGATGTGGTCAGCACCTCGCTGCCCCACATCAAGGGCGGCAAGCTGCGCGCGCTGGCGGTGACCGGCCGTACCCGGCTGGACGTGCTGCCCAACGTGCCGACCGTGGCCGAAAGCGGCTATCCCGACTTCCAGGCGGCAACCTGGTTCGGGCTCGCCGTGCCGGCGCAGACACCGCCGGACGTGGTGGAAAAGCTGCAGGCCGCGGCCGCGCAGGTCCTCAAGGATCCGCATTTCCGGGCGACCTTCAGCGCACTGGGACTGGTGATCCAGCCGCCGCGCACCCAGGCCGAGATCGACCGCTACGTGGAGGCGGATCGCGAGCATTGGGGCAAGGTCATCCGCGCCAACAACATCAGCCTGGACTGAGCCAGGGGCCTCTGGCGCGCACTTTGTGCGCGGCATGCCCGGCGGCGATCGGCGTATAGTTCCATCACGCCGTGATGAATCAGGCCCTCGGGCTTGTCACGGCGTTTCTTCGCCCACGCCTGCCGCTCCATGAACGACGTTACGCCAGATCGCAGCCAAGCTCCCGAGCCGTCCAATCCTGACGACGTTTCCGGGCTGGCCTCCGACGACAACCAGCTGCGCGCGCTGCGCCGCCGCGCCCGCATGGCCGCGGGCCGCAAGTCGCGCCAGATGTGGCGTATCTCCCGCACCACGCTACGCTACGCCGTCTTCATGTGCGGCGCCGGCTGCGTGGCGCTGTTCTCCCTGATCTTCGCCTGGATTGCCGAGGTGGCCCTGCGCTGGAACGCGCACCTGACAGCAGCCACGCCCTGGCTGGCCTTTGTGCTGCTGCCGTTCGGGCTGGCCGCGCTGCGCTGGCTCACCATCCGCCTGGCGCCGCAGGCGCGCGGCAGCGGCATCCCGCAGGTGATCGCCGCATTCGGCCTGCCCCCGGCCGGGCCGGCGCAGACCCTGCTGGTGTCGTTCCGCCAGTCAATGTGGAAAGTGCTGCTGACCACTGGCGGGCTGCTGGCGGGCGCCTCCATCGGCCGCGAAGGGCCATCGGTGCAGGTTGGCGCCGCGGCCATGCTCGCCTGGGGACGCTGGTGCCACGAGAAGCTGCGCTTTCGCATCGGCTTTCATCCCAACGCGCTGATCGCCGCTGGCGCTGCCGGGGGCCTGGCCGCCGCCTTCAATACGCCGCTGGCGGGCGTGGTGTTCGCCATCGAGGAACTCGGCCGCGGCACCGCCGTGCGCTGGGACCGGCTGGTGCTGTCAGGCGTGCTGACAGCAGGCTTTCTCTCGCTGGCGATGCTTGGCAACAATCCCTATTTCAGCGTCAAGACGCCGATCCTTGCGCTGCACGATGCCTGGGGGCCGGTACTGCTGTGCGCCCTGGTCAACGGCGTGCTGGGCGGCCTGTTTGCCAAGCTGCTCAGCGGCGGCGTGCCCGCGCTGATGCCGGCACGGCTGCGCGCCTGGCCATCGCAGCATCCCGTACAGGTGGCGTTCGTGTGCGGCCTGGTGGCCGCGGCGATCGGCTGGTCCACCGGGGGCGCCACCTTCGGCACCGGCTACGAGCAGGCCGCCGGCCTGATCAATGGCGAGCCGCACGCCACGCTGTGGTTCGGCCTGGCCAAGCTGGCGGCGACCGTGGTGTCGTATTTCGCCGGCATTCCCGGCGGCATCTTTACGCCATCGCTGGCCATCGGCGCCGGCATCGGCGCCAATGTGGCGGATTGGGTCGGCCACCTCTTCGGCGCCATGGCCGAGCCACGCGTGCTGGCGCTGGTGTCGATGGCCGCCTTCCTGGCCGCCGCCACCCAGGCGCCCATCACCGCCAGCGTGATCGTGATGGAGATGACGCGCTCGCAGGACCTCACCTTGTTCCTGCTGGCTTCGTCGCTGCTGGCCTCGTTCCTGGCACGCCAGTTCTGCCCGCACCCGTTCTATCACCACGTGGGCCACGCTTTCCGGCGCGAGGCGCTTGCAGCTACGCGGAAAGTGGCCCCCACCACATAAGCAGAGGCTGTGGCCATGGTGCCCGGTGCCGCTTTGTCTTACCATGGGCGGCGCCCGGGCCATGCACCCGGCGCTGTGTACCGGCGGCACATGAGGATCCGCGCCGGCACGACGAACCGGGGAGCACAGATGGCCACAAAACGACCGCCGGGCAGTGACGGCGCACCGCGCCCGCAGCCGCAGTCGCAGAGCCCGCGCAAGCCGCAGGGCAAGGAAAGCACTACGTTGCGCGACCTCGGGCCAGACACCGTCTGGCACGCGCGTGGCCTGCATGGCCATGCCCGCCAGCGCGCGCCGCTGCCGTCGTCGGCGCGCTCGCCGCGGCGGCAGTTACCGCCCAGCCGGGTGCCGCGCCTGCTGCTGTGGGGCTTGCTGCTGATGGTATTGGCGGTGCTGGCCAGCGCGGTGATGAATATGATGCATTAACCCCCCGGCAGTGTGCCTGCATGCCATCTTGTGGCGGGTGGCAGGAACCACGCGTGCAGGGGGCGCTCCAACCCGGAGCTTATCTCAGGAGTCTGGATGAAATACCCCCTCGCCGGGCTGGCCGTTGCCAGCCTGCTGCTGGTTTCACCTTGGGCCGGCGCCGCTCCCAAGGATGGCGTCGCCGACAAACTGGCGCCGATGCTGGGTAGCCTGGAGATCGGCAGCCCGCTGCCCACGCTGCCCGATTGCGCCGACAAGCGCACCCCAGACGGACGTGACGTGACCGCCCTGTGCGTCGAAGTGCGTGGCGATGGCGTGATGCGCCAGGTTGGCGTGCCGCGCGACAAGCGGCCCGCCTTCATGGACGGACCCCACGTGGTGGCCTTTGTCGACGGTAATGCGCTGGTTGGCGTGATCGTGCCGACCGATGGCGTGCGCTCCGAGAAAGACGCGGTGGACAGCCTTACCGCGCGCTACGGCAAGCCCTTTCGTTCCGAGCAGGTGAAGATGAAGGACAAGGCCGGCCAGCCCGTCACCAGTGCGCACGCCGGCTGGATGAAAAAGCCGCTGACCGTGGAGCTCTACGCCATTCCGGAGGATCCCAATACCGGCACCATCGAACTGCTGCTGCCCCAGGCCCGCGTGCTGATGGCCAACCAGGACAACGCGATGGCGCAACAGCTCAACCCCAAGGCGGCGTCCGCCCCGCAAGCTGCCCCCGGCGGCAAGGCCGCGGAGAAGAAGGGCAAGGAAGGCAGCTGGTAGTGCTTGTGGCTATGCGGCGCTGCGCGCGCCGCAAAGCCCCTCAAAGCCCCTCAAAGCCCTTCCATCACCTTGTCCAGCCCGCGTACCAGCCCGGTCAAGGCATGCACCTTGCGGATTGCCAGCAGGGCGCCCGAGACATAGGGCTTGGAGCCGTCGCCGGACTCATGCTTCAGATGCAGGCGCTGCCCGTCGGCGCCGAAGATCACCTCCACGCCCAACTGATAGCCCGGCAGGCGCACGGCGTGCACCTGGCTGCCGGACATCGTTGCGCCACGTGTCTCCTTCGGGCCCTTGACCTGGTCGATGGGCACCGCCTGCCTGGCCTCGCGGACCTGTCCCAGCCGATACGCCAGCTCGCGCACGGTGCCGGAGGGCACGTCGATCTTGCCGGCCTTGGCGTAGTCGATGATTTCCCAGTGCTCCAGGTGGCGCGCGGCCATCTCGGCGAACTTCTGCAGCAGCACCACGGTGATGGCAAAGTTGCCGCAGGCCAGCACGCCGCGCCGGGCCTGGCGCGCGGCGGCATCGATCTCGGCATAGTCCTCGTCGGATAGCCCGGAGGTGCCCACCACCACGTGCGCGCCCTTGGCCAGCGCTTGCAGGATGTTGCGCTTGGCAATGTCCGGCTTGGTGTATTCCACATAGACGTCGAACGCGCCCTGCGCCAGCTCGTCGATGCTGGCCACCGCCACGCCCGGCGTGCCCTTGTGCGCGGTCAGTGCCGCCAGGGCCTGGCCGGCCGCGCCGCGCGACAGCCCGGCCACCAGTGTCATGTCGTCCGCGTGCGCCACGCCGCGCGCCAGTTCGCCGCCGGCCCAGCCGGTCACGCCGCCCACGGCGACTCGAATGCGATTGCTCATCGTCTTGCTCTCCTGATCGGGATGGTCTTCGGGGTGCCCAACTAACTACGCCGGGCTGGCTGCCAGCTTGTGCAGCATAAGCCTTTTGCGCGCGCCGCTGGCTCAGCCCGCGGCGCGGCGCCGGTCGATCTTGCGCGCCAGCACGATCGAGGTGGTGGTGTGGTTGACGCCATCCAGCGCGCCGATTTCGTCCAGCAGCTTGTCCAGCCGGGCATGGGTGTCGCAGCGGATCACCGCCATGTAGTCCACCGGGCCGCTGACCGAGTTCAGCTCCTCGATCTCGGGAAAGCGCTGCAGCGCCCGCACTACCGCGGGCGCGCACTTTGGCATCACCGACATGCCGCAGAACGCCAGGATGGCGTTGTCTTCCATTTCCTTGCCCAACCGCACGCCGTAGCCGGCGATCACGCCATCGCGCTCCAGCCGCGCAATGCGCGCCACCACGGTGGTGCGGGCAATGCCGAGCTTGCGCGCGAGATTGGCGGCATTCTCGCGTGCATTGGCCTGCAGCAGGGCGAGCAGGTGGCGGTCGGTCTGGTCGAGTTCGGTCATGGGCGGGCTAGGGCTGCGGGCGGGTCAAATGCCGGTGTTTCGTCGACTCGATCGTTGGTCTCGTCTAATCGTTCGATTGTGAGGCCTTTTCGTCAATCTTGTTCCTTCATTCTGCCTGTGCCCGCAACCATACTTCAGCTATGGGCTCAGCTCCGCTGAATCACTTCCATGAGGGACATCATGACCTGCATGACGCCAACCGGCCATCTGGACCAAACTGGACAGCGCACTGGACAGAACACCCAAGCCAGGCAGACGCCGATGCGCGTGGTCGTGCTGGGTGCGGGCAAGATCGGCCGCACCATCGCCGTCATGCTGCATGACAGCGGCGACTACCGCGTGACCCTGGTGGACCGCGAGCCCACCCACCTCGAGGGCGTGCCGCAGGGCATCGCCGTGCGCGTCGGCGACCCGGGCCAGACCGAGGATTGCGCCCGGCTGCTCGGCGGCGCGCAGGCCGTGCTCAACGCACTGCCATTCCATGCCGCGGTCGGCGTGGCCACGGTGGCGGCCAGCCTTGGCGTGCATTACTTCGACCTGACCGAAGACGTTGCCGCCACCCACGCCATTCGCCGCCTGGCCGAGGGCGCGCGCTGCGTGCTGATGCCGCAATGCGGGCTGGCGCCCGGCTTTATCGGTGTGGTCGGCAATGACCTTGCCCAGCGCTTCCTGCGCGGCGGTGGCGAACTGCTCGACTTGAAGATGCGCGTTGGCGCGCTGCCACGCTACCCGAGCAATGCGCTCAAGTACAACCTGACCTGGAGCACCGAAGGCCTGATCAACGAATACTGCAACCCGTGCGAGGCCATCGTCGATGGCCGCCGCGTGGAAGTGCCGGCGCTGGAAGGGCTGGAGAGCTTTGCGCTGGACGGCATCGAGTACGAAGCCTTTAATACTTCAGGAGGGCTTGGCACCTTGCCCGAGACGCTGGCGGGCCGGGCGCGCGGCGTGGACTACAAGTCGATCCGCTATCCGGGCCACTGCGCGGTGATGAAGCTGCTGCTCAACGACCTGCGCCTGCGCGAGCGCCGCGACTGGATGCGCGAGATCTTCGAGAGCGCGATCCCCGCCACGCAGCAGGATGTGGTGATCGTGTTCGCCAGTGCCACTGGTTATGCCGCCAGCGGTGGCAAAGGCGGGCGCGGGCCGCTGACACAGGCGTCGTTCTCGGCGCGCATCGGTGGCGCGGATACGGTTGCCGGGCACGTCAATGCGATCCAGCTCACCACGGCGGCCGGCATCTGCACCGCGCTGGATCTGGTCGCCAACGGCGAATTGCCACAGGCCGGCTTCGTTGCGCAAGAGGCGATGCCGCTGGACGTTTTCCTGGCCAACCGTTTCGGCCGGCACTACACCCGTCATCCGCTTCAAGAGGCAACGGTATGAAAGCAAAGGAATTCGCGGCCTGCTGGCAGGCCATCGGGCTGACGCCGCCGTGGCGCGACGGCGAAGGCCCCACCGGCGCCTTGCCGGTGCGCTCGCCGATCGATGGCGAGGCATTCGGGCACTTGCCCGCCTGCAGCCTAGCCGAGGCCGATGCACGTATCGAACGCGCCCGCGTGATGCAAGCCAGCTGGGCGCTGGTGCCTGCGCCAGTGCGCGGCGAGGTGGTGCGGCGCTTTGGCGAAGTGCTGCGCGAACACAAGAAGCATCTCGGCGAACTGGTCTCGCTGGAGGCCGGCAAGATCCTGCAGGAAGGGCTAGGCGAGGTGCAGGAGATGATCGACATCTGCGACTTCGCCGTCGGTCTGTCGCGCCAGTTGCATGGCCTTACCATTGCCTCGGAGCGGCCCCAGCATGCGATGCGCGAGACCTGGCATCCCTATGGCCTGTGCGGCGTGATCTCGGCCTTCAATTTCCCGGTGGCGGTCTGGGCCTGGAATGCGGCGCTGGCGCTGGTGTGCGGCAATGGCGTGATCTGGAAACCGTCGGAGAAAACGCCTCTCACCGCGCTGGCCATGCAGAGCCTGCTTGACGGCGTGCTGGAGATTGCCGCGCCACAGCACGTTGGCATCGCCACCGTGCTCTCGGGCGGCCCGGCGCTGGGCCAGCATCTGGTGGAACACGCCGCCGTGCGGCTGGTGAGCGCCACCGGCTCCACCCGCATGGGCCGCGCCGTGGGCATCGCTTGCGCCGAGCGGTTCAAGCGCGCCATCCTGGAGCTCGGCGGCAACAATGCCGCGATCATCGCGCCCTCGGCCGATCTCGAACTCGCCGTGCGCGCCATGACCTTCTCGGCGGCGGGCACGGCCGGGCAGCGCTGCACGTCGCTGCGCCGCGCCTTCGTGCATGTCGACGTGCTGGAGGCCGTTACCACGCGCCTGATCCAGGTGTTCGGCCGCCTGCCGGTGGGCGACCCGCTGGCCGAGACAACGCTGGTCGGTCCGCTGATCGATGGCGCCGCGGGCGCCGCCATGGCCGCCGCGCTGCTGCGCTGCCGCGAGCATGGCAACACCGTGCACGGCGGCGAACGCGTGCTGGCCGAAAAGTACCCCAATGCCGAGTACGTGCGGCCCGCGCTGGTGCTGACCGATCGCCAGCACGAGACGATGCTGAGCGAAACCTTCGCGCCGATTCTCTACGTGATGCCGTACACCACGCTGGACGAAGCCATCGCGCTGAACAATGCGTCGGAGCATGGCTTGTCGTCCTGCATCTTCACCGAGTCGCTGCGCGAGGCGGAACGCTTCATGTCGGCAAGCGGCAGCGATTGCGGCATTGCCAATGTGAACATCGGCACCAGCGGGGCGGAGATTGGCGGTGCGTTCGGTGGTGAGAAGGCGACTGGCGGCGGGCGCGAATCCGGCTCAGACGCCTGGAAGGGGTATATGCGGCGCGCTACCAATACCGTGAACTATGGGGATGCGCTGCCGCTGGCGCAGGGGGTGCGGTTTGAAGTCTGAGGTTTGATGTTCGAGACCTGTGGCCTTTACGTTCATCCAAACGTTGCGATTCGTAACAAGGGTTACAGCAGGTTGACCCTGTATTACCAAACCGCCCCGTATAACGTTCTTATGGCTAAACCAAGGCTAAACAAGGCACAAGGACGATGAGATGAGAACGTTGATGATGGGACTCGCGATGGTTGGCGCCGCCATGCTTGGCGGTTGTGCGGTCTACCCGGCTTATCCCGGCTATGGCTATGGGGGCGGTGAGGTCGCAGTGGCGCCGGCGCCGGTCTACGCTGCGCCGCCGGTGGTGGTGGCCCCCGGGTTTTATGGTGGCTACTATGGCTATCGCGGCGGCTACTACGGCGGCCGCCGCTATCGCTACTGGCATTGAAGCGATAGCGGCAGTGCGGGATAGCACGGGCTAGGACGACGTAAAACGCGCGTGTCAGGCCTGGCCGTTGAGCCCGGCCCAGCTCGGCGCCAGCGTTTGCGGCACGTCGATCAGGTCCAGCACGCGGCCAACCGTATGGTCGACCAGTTCCGCCACGCTCTGCGGCTTCTGGTAGAAGCCGGGTGCCGGGGGAAAGATAATGCCGCCCATCTCGGTGACGGCGGTCATGTTGCGCAGGTGCGCGAGGTTCAACGGCGTTTCGCGCACCATCAGCACCAGCTTGCGGCGCTCCTTGAGCGTGACATCCGCGGCGCGGGTGATGAGATTGTCGGACAGGCCATGCGCCACGGCCGCGAGCGTGCGCATGGAGCAGGGCGCCACCACCATCGCATGGGCGGCAAACGAGCCGCTGGCAATGGTGGCGCCGATATCGCGCACGTTGTGGACCACCTGGGCAAAGGCTTCCACCTCGGCCTTGCTGATGTCGAGTTCGTGCTGCAGGTTCATCACGCCCGCCGCCGAGATCAGCAGATGGGCCTCCACGCCGGGCGCGGCGCCCAGTATCTGCACCAGGCGGACCCCATAGACCGCGCCGGTGGCGCCGGTGATCGCGACGACGATGCGCCGCGGCTTGCCTTCACCCGCTGCGCCCGCTGCGGTCATGTCGCGCTCAGGGCTTGAGCAGCGATTGCAGTTCGCCGTTCTGGTACATCTCCATCATGATGTCCGAGCCGCCGACGAACTCGCCGTTCACGTAGAGCTGCGGAATGGTCGGCCAGTTGGCGTAGGTCTTGATGCCTTGGCGGATGCCGTCGTCTTCCAGCACATTGACCGTGGTCGGTGCGTCGACGCCGCAGGCCTTCAGGATCTGGATGGCACGGCCGGAGAAGCCGCACATCGGGAATTGGGCGGTGCCCTTCATGAACAGGACCACCGGGCTGCCCTTGACGATCTGGTCGATCTTTTGCTGCACGTCACTCATGATGTCTCTTTTCAGTTGCTCGCGGTGCAGGCACTGGCCAGCGCCGCTGTCGGGAAATCGGAAAGGCGCGCGTGATGCGCGCGCCTTGATGCAATCAAGTATTTGATTTTACCGGAATCGGCTGCCGGCTTCAGGCGGCCGTCCCGGCCTGCGCTGGCAGGCGAGCCGCGCTGCAGCGTTCATGGCCGGCCAGGTCGCGCGCGGTAAAGATCTCGGCCATGCCGGCGGCGGCCAGCAGGTCGCGGGCAGCCTGGCCCTGGTCGTAGCCGTGTTCCATCAGCAGCCAGCCGCCCGCATGCAGGCGCGCGGCGGCCCCGGCCACGATTGCCCCCAGGTCCGACAAGCCATCGCCATGATCGGTCAGCGCATCGATCGGCTCGAAGCGCAGGTCGCCCTGGCCCAGGTGCGGGTCCGCGGCGGCGATATAGGGCGGATTGCTCACGATCAGGTCGAAGCGCAGGCCAGCGGGCAGCGCGGCGTACCAGTCGGAGGCCAGAAAGCGCACATTGCCGGCGCCCAGGGCGCGCGCGTTGTCTTGCGCCACCTGCAGCGCGCCGGGCGAGATATCGGTCGCCCAGACCTCGGCGTCGGGCCGTTCGCAGGCCAGCGTGACGGCCAGTGCGCCGGAGCCGGTGCCCATGTCGAGCACCCGGGGGACAGCTAGCGGCGCCAGCAGCTTCAGGGCCGCTTCCACGGCGATTTCGGTGTCCGGGCGCGGAATCAGCACATCCGGGGTCACGCGGAAGGCGCGCCCGAAGAATTCCCGCTCCCCCAGCAAGTAGGCCACCGGTTCGCCGCCCAGGCGGCGCCCGAGCAAGGCGGCCACGCTCTCGCGCTGGGCCGGGGCAAGCGTTTCGCCGTCGCGCGTGATCAGCTGGGTGCGGGTGAGCCCGGTGACATGGCTGATCAACAGGCGCGCCTCCAGCGCTGGCAAGCCGGCCGCCGCAGCCACGGCCAGGGCGTCGCGTACCGTGGCCGTCTCAGGCAGTGAGACCGGCGTGGCGGCATTGGGGCTGGGGGACGTGGCGGTGGACATGATGCTGGGCATGGAGAGGGCAAAAAAACAAAACCCCGTCGGGAGGTGCCCTGACGGGGTTTGCAGTGTAACGCGCTTGCCTGGGCGGCGGTGCCTGGGCGCGCGATGCGCCAGTGTCTTGCCGCCGTGGCGTGCGGATTACTTGTTGACGGCGTCCTTGGCCTTGTCCGCGCCGGCGTTGACAGCATCCTTGGCGGCGTCCTTAGCCTTTTCCATGGCATTGCCGGCGTCGACCTTGGCCTTTTCGGCGGCAGCGGAAACATCGGAAGCCGCGCTGCTGGCAGCGGCCTTGGCAGCATCGGCGGCATTGCTGGCGGCGGATGCGGCGTCGCTGGCGGCGGCCTTGGCGGAGTCAGCGGCGCTTTGCATGGCGCTGTCGGCGCTCGGCGTGGCGGGGGCTTCTTCCTTCTTGCTGCAGGCAGCCATGGCGGCGGTGATCATCAACAGCGCGAGCAATTTCTTCATGATTTCGTCCTTTTGTCCGTTTTCGAGTGGCGACACGCCGACCTCTGTATGGCGGCTTGGTCGGATCGATTATAGGCAGCGAAGAATGGCGCGCCAGTGCTGTTGCAAGCATTTACAACAGATACAAAGGTTTTCGTTCAGAAATCGTGATTTATGCAATGCGTTCAAAAATCTGCCTTAATGAGCGGCAATTCGTCGCGATGACCTGCTAATGCCAAGCGATTAATGCCCTTCGCCCAGCGCCGCCAGTTGGTCCGCCTGGTGTTCCGCGGACAAGGCGGACAGGAGCTCGTCGAGATCGCCGTCCATGATCATGTCGATCTTGTAGAGCGTCAGGTTGATGCGGTGATCCGTCACGCGCCCCTGCGGGAAATTATAGGTGCGGATTCGGTCACTTCTGTCGCCGGTGCCGATCAGGTTGCGCCGGGTACTGGCTTCTTTCGCCTGGGCCGCGCGCAGCTTCGCGTCCATCAGTCGGGCCGCCAGGACCTTCATGGCCTTGTCCTTGTTGCGGTGCTGGCTGCGGTCGTCCTGGCACTCCACCACGATGCCGGTGGGCAGGTGGGTCAGGCGCACGGCCGAGTCGGTCTTGTTCACGTGCTGGCCGCCGGCGCCGGAGGCGCGGAAGGTATCCACACGCAGGTCCGACGGATTGATTTCCACCTCGGTCACCTCATCGGCCTCGGGCATGACTGCCACCGTGCAGGCCGAGGTGTGGATCCGCCCCTGGGCTTCGGTGGCTGGCACGCGTTGCACGCGATGGCCGCCGGATTCGAACTTCAGCCGGGAGAAGGCCGCATCTCCGGCGATCCGGATGATCACTTCCTTGTAGCCGCCCAGGTCGGACGCCGATTCGCTCATCACCTCCACCTGCCAGCGCTGGCGCTCGGCGTAGCGCGTGTACATCCGCAGCAAATTGGCGGCGAACAGCGCGCTTTCCTCGCCGCCGGCACCTGCGCGGATTTCCAGCAGCAGGTTGCGGTCGTCGTTGGGATCCTTGGGCAGCAGCAATTTCTGCAGGCTGCCTTCCAGCGTGTCCAGCCGCTCGCGGGCCGTGGTGATCTCGTCAGCCGCGAACTCCTTCATCTCGGGATCGTCCAGCAGCGCTTGCGCGGTGGACAGGTCCTCCTGTGCCTGGCAGTACTGCGCATACTGCTCGGCCACTGGCGTCAGCTCGGCGTGTTCGCGCGTGAGCTTGTGGTACTGGTCGATCTTGGCGGTGGCATCTTCGCGCGCAAGCAGGGCGTTGACTTCGTCGAGTCGCTCGGACAATTGGTCGAGCTTGGCAAGCATGCTGGCTTTCATGGGGGTCCGAAGGGGCGCGGTGAAACGGATGGAGACGGATGTTGCTGCCGGGATGCGTGCGGGCCAATGGCTAATGGCCAATGGCCTGAGGCAACGCAAAGCTGGCCGCGCGCAGGACACGCACGGCTGAGGCGAGCGCGGCTAGCGCTCGGAGTGGCTGCTGTGGCGGAACAAGCCCGGCACCAGGCGCAGCAAGGTCTCGCGGTCCTCGCCCTGGGTGTGGTTCAGGGCGTGGGTCGGGCCGTGCAGGAATTTGCGGGTGAGCGCGCCGGACAGGGCTTCGAGCACGGCTTGCGGGTCGTCGCCGCGCGCCAGCATGCGGCGCGCGCGCTCCAGCTCAGCCTGGCGCATGGCCTCGCCCTGCACCTGCAGTTCGCGGATGACAGGCACCACGCTGCGGGTTTCCAGCCAGTGCATGAAATTCTGCACGCGGCTTTCGATGATGGCTTCCGCCTGCGCCACGGCAGCCTGGCGCATGGCATTGCCCTCGCGCACGATGGCGCCGAGGTCATCCACGGTGTACAGGAAGACGTCGTCCAGGCGCGCGACTTCGGGCTCCACGTCGCGCGGCACGGCCAGGTCCACCATCATGATGGGGCGGTGGCGGCGCAGCTTGACGGCGCGCTCCACCGCGCCCAGCCCGATGATGGGCAGGGAGCTGGCGGTGCACGACACCACGATGTCGAACTCATGCAGGCGCGCGCCGAGCTCCGACAGGCGGATGGCCTCGGTGGTCAGGCCCTGGCCGGCGAGTTGCTCGGCCAGCCGCTCGCCACGCTCCACAGTGCGGTTGGCCACCACGATCTGGCGCGGCGTTTGCGCCGCGAAGTGCGTGGCGCACAGCTCGATCATCTCGCCCGCGCCGATGAACAGCACGCGCTGGGTCGAGACGCTTTCAAAAATCCGCTGGGCCAGGCGCACCGCGGCAGCGGCCATGGATACCGAATGCGCGCCGATCTCGGTCTGGCCGCGGACTTCCTTGGCCACCGCGAACGTGCGCTGGAACAACTGGTTCAGGTAGGTGCCCAGCGCGCCGGCTTCACCGGCGGTGCGCACCGCATCCTTCAACTGGCCCAGGATCTGGGTTTCGCCCAGCACCATCGAGTCCAGCCCGCTGGCCACCCGGAACGCATGGCGTACGGCTTCGGACTGCGGCAACGAGTACAGGTGGGGAGCGAGTTCGCCGGCCGGCACGTTATGGTGCTGCGCCAGCCAGCGCAGCGTGTGCTCGAAGCCCTCCGAACCCGACAGCAGCACATCGGTGGCGCAATAAATCTCGGTGCGGTTGCAAGTGGAAAGGATGGCGGCTTCGGTGCCATTCTTGCCCGCCAGGTGGGTGCGCAAGGCGCCCAGGGCGGGTTTAATCTGCTCAAGCGGAAACGCCACTCGCTCGCGCAGCGAGACGGGCGCCGTGGTGTGATTGATACCGATCGCGAGCAGTTGCATGGTGGGGAGCATGTCTCTCTGGCCGGGCTCCGGGCGGCGGCTTTGCAGGCTGCAGCGCGGGAGTCAGGTGCAATCCGGGCATGAATTCAAGCGCGGATTCCGGCGCAAAGCGCCGCCGAACCGGGCTACATTATAGCGCCCGGCGCGGATCTTGCCCGAGCGCGGTCGGGTTTACCGTATTGTTGCGGCCACGCGTGGCGACCGGCGGGACTCCCCGGGCGGCGCGCCATATTCTGGAATCTGGGAGAAAGTGATGTTGGGTACGCTGGCGGTAGGGGTGTTGGCTGGGCTGGCGGCGCGGTGGCTGCACCCCGTGGGCCGGGTCAGCCTGCTTGCGGCGGCGGTGTTCGGCGCAATGGGCGCGCTGGCCGCGTTTTACGGCGGCCGTGGGCTGCACTGGTTTGTCGACGGGCAGATGGCGGGCTGGTTCGCGGCCATCCTGGGCGCGGCCGTGCTGGTTGGCGTCGGGGGTGTGGCCAGGGGGCGGTGAGATTGAATGACTGCCGTCCAATCTCGAATCCCGAATCCTTAATTCACGCCAACGCCGCTTTAGCCCGGTTACCCGCGCTGCTCCAGAAACCGCCTCAAAACCCCGCTCGAATAATGGCTGGCCACGTCGGTCAGAAACGCCGCAAAATCCACGTGCGCGGTATCGTCGGCCCGATCCGATAGCGTGCGCATTACCGCATGCCGCACGCCATACTCATGGCAAACCTGCGCCACCGCGGCGCCTTCCATTTCCACCGCCAGCACGCCGGGCAAGCGCTCGCGCAACTCGGCCGCGGCGGCGGGTGCGCCGATGAACTGGTCGCCGCTGGCGATCATCCCCACATGCAGCCTGGGCGCACTCACCCCAAAGCGCGCCAGCACGCCGGCCGGGACGGAGGTCGGCAGATCATCCCGCAGGTAGCCTGCCACGGCATCGCGCAGCGCGGCGGTAAGTGCCGGGTCGGTGGGGAATTCAGCGCGATCCAGCAGCGGGACCTCATGCCGGGCAAAAAACGGCCGCGCGTCCAGGTCGTGCTGCAGCGTGCGGTCCGCCACCACCACGTCCCCGACCCGTGTCTCGGCCCCGATGCCGCCGGCCAGGCCGGTGAAGACGATCTCATCCACGCCGAACTCGCGCACCAGGGTGACCGTGGTGGCCGCCGCCGCCACCTTGCCCATGCGCGCGAGCACCAGCACGCAGCGCTGGCCGTAGAGATGGCCAACGTGATAGTCGCGCATGCCGATCGTCCGCACGGTGGCGCGGGCATCATCATGGCGCATGGCGGCGATCAGGCCGTCGACTTCATCGTGGATGGCGGCGAGGATACCAAGGGTCATGGCGAGGCGTGGCTGGATTGGGAAAACGCACAGCATACCGGGCCGCGACAGGGCGGCAAAGCAGCGCTGCTGCATGTTTCCGCTCACGCAAGGAAAGCTGCGCAGATGGCGGCGCCTTTGCTACAGTGCGCTGGCGTATCCATCACATGGGGCATCGATGCAGGCAACCACAACGCAGGGCTTTCAAGACCGGCGGGCAGCGCGCCAGGCGCTGGCAGACTGGCGTGAGCAGGGCGTGCTCGGCGCCGACGGCGTGGCCGCCGGCTGGCCAGGGACGGAGCCCGACGCGGCGCAGTGGCGGACCTGGCTCGATCGCACGTTGCTGATGCTGGGCGCCGCGTTGCTGTGCGCCGGCGTGATCGTGTTCTTTGCCTTCAACTGGCAGGACCTGCATAAGTTCGCCAAGTTTGGCCTGCTGGCCGGCGCGCTGACGCTGCTGGCGGGATTCGCCTGGCTGCGCCCGCCCGCCGACATGGCGGGGCTGGCGGCGCTCTGCGGCGCCCAGGTGGTGGCCGGCGTGTTGCTGGCCGTGATCGGGCAGGTGTATCAGACTGGCGCCGACGCCTGGCAACTGTTTGCCCTGTGGGCACTGCTGGCGATCCCGTGGGCGCTGGCCGCGCGCGCGGCGCCGCACTGGTGGGTGGTGATCGTGCTGGCCAATGTGGCGCTACTGCGGTATCTCAGCGTGCGCCTTGGCGTGGGCGGCATGTTCGACCTGCTGTTTGGGGCGGCCGGCGAACGCGCCACCACGCTCTCGTTGCTGGTGGCCACGCTGGTGCAACTGATGCTGTGGTTCGCGCTGCGCGCAGTGGCGCCGGTCTACGGCTTTCGCGGGCTGGCCGGCGCGCGCATCCTTGCCACGCTGGCGTGTGCCTATGCCGGCTGGCTCGGCCTCGCCAGCATCCTGCACAACCGCTTCGACCCCGCCATGTTCGGCGTGGCCATGCTCACGCTGGGCGGGCTGCTTGCGTGGTTCCGGCTGCGGGCATTCGATGTGGTGGCGCTCAGCCTGGCCAGCTTCTCGGTCATCGTGCTGCTGGTGACCGGGGTTGCCCGGCTGCTGCTGGAGGGCAGCCGGGACGCGTTCGGCGCCTTCCTGATCCTCGGGCTGCTGACCATCGGCCTGTCCGCCGCGGCGGCGGCTTGGCTGCTGCGCGCCTATCGACACCACGGGCAAGCCCAAAGCGGCGCGCCCAACGGAGAGCCGGCATGACCAGCGACCGTCAAGTAGTACAAAGCTTGTGGCAGGACCTGGCCGCGCGCGGCCTGGTGCAAGGGCAGCCGCAAGCCGCGCAAGGGCGCACGCCATGGGCCGTCAGGCTGCTGATGGGCCTCGCGGGCTGGCTCGGTGCGGTGTTCTTCCTCGCCTTCCTGCTCGGCTCGGTCTTTGTGGCCGCGCGCGACAACGCCACGGCAATGGCGCTCTGCGGCGCCGCCATGATCGCGCTGGCCGCGGTGCTGTACCGGCGCCGCGCGGCCGCCACCGCGCTCGAGCAATTCGCGCTGGCCGTCAGCCTCAGCGGCCAGGGCCTGCTCGTGTACGGCGCGAGCCAGGCCTACGGCGGTAGCCGCTTGCTCGAATCGGCGGCTTTCTGGGGCGCGCTCGCGTTGCTGGAGGCCGTGCTCTATGTGCTGGTCAGCAACCGGCTCCATCGCTTCTTGGCCGCGCTGGGGGTATGGACCGGCGTGGCCCTGGCGCTCCACCTGGCCATGACGCCCGGCCTGCGCCACGTCTGGCAAGCCATGAGCTTCTCGCTAGGCTGGCTCGCGCCGTTGGCCATGACGCTGCTCACCGGCTTCGTGCTGGCGCAAGGGCGGCTCTGCGCCGCCGGGATGCACAACTGGATCGAGCCGGCCGCGGACGCCACGCTGCTGTTCGCACTGGGCGCGGCCCTGGTGGTGACCGGCCTCAGCCAGCCTCAGGCACTGCTGTTCGATGCCGACACCGGGCGTCACGCCGGCAACTACTGGATGGCCGGCGCGTTGTTCGGCCTGGTGCTCGCCGCGTTTGTCCTTGCCGAAGCAAGCCGGCTGCAGCTAAGCCCGGCGGTGCGGGGCACCGCGCTTGTCGGCGCGGTGCTGTTCAGCGCCTTGCTCGCCGGTGCGCCGGCGGTCGTCGCCGCCACCCTCGCGCTCGGCCTGGCGCTGCGCCGCGGCTCGCTGCCCTGGCTGGGCCTGGCCGTCGCCGCGCTCGGCAGCGGCTTTATCTGGTACTACAGCGCGCTGCACTGGACGCTGCTGATCAAGTCCGCCACGCTCGCCGGCGCCGGCATCGCCGTGCTGCTGCTGCGTATGGCGCTGCGTCGCGACGGCGCAAGGAGACAAGCATGAAACGCTGGATACTGTTGGCATGGGTGCTCACGCTCGGCCTGGCCGCCTTTGCCATCACCGGCAAGGAACGGCTGCTGGCGCAAGGCGACACCGTCTACCTGCGCCTGGCGCCAGTCGATCCGCGCTCGCTCATGCAAGGCGACTACATGGCGCTGAACTTCGCCATTGCGGACGCTATCCGCGAGGCGCTCCACCGGCAAGGCATCGAGCCCGCGCGCGAGCAAGTCGCCGTGATCCGCCGCGACCCGCGTGGCGAAGCCACCCTCGTGCGCTTGCACACGGGCGAGGCGCTGGCCGGCGGCGAGCAACTGCTGCGCTTCCAGACCGTACCGTCGCGCTGGGGCGGCACGCAGGCGCAGGTATCCACCGATGCGTACTTCTTCCAGGAAGGGCAGGGGGCGCGGTTCGAGAAGGCCCGCTATGGCGAGTTCCGCGTCGGGCCGGACGGGCAGGCGCTGCTGGTGGGGCTGCGGGGGGAGGATTTGCGGGCGCTGTGAGAGGGGCGTGAGCTGCCGCTTGTATCCGGGAAGCCCCGCGGGCCCTTTGGCCTTGCGGGGCTTCAGTTTGCCCTTCCCGGCGTGCGGATTTCTGCGCAGACGCTGAGTCGCAACGCCTAACCGCCGTGCCTCGCCCAGAAAGTGGCGGGCGTAACGATCGGGTAGCGTTGTGCCAGCACCAGCAAATCCTTATCGCCGGTGATCAAGTATTGCGCCTGGGCGACGCGCAAGGTAGCAAGCACGGGCTGATCCGCAGGATCTCGCAGTTCGTCATCCCGATCACTATCCGGCTCTACCAAATCGGCCAGCAGAATGAGGCTGTCGGCCAGATCGCGAATTTCTTCGGGGCTTAAGCGGATCCGCGTGAGACGAGGCAGAACTCTCGTCATCTCGTCCAGGATGTACCGCGACAGCACGACGTCAAGCGCGCCTTGTCGCCAGGCTTGAACTATGCGTCCCGGTATGCTTGCCGGATAGGCCAATCCCGATATCAGCACGTTGGTGTCAAGTACGACGCGCAACCCTGGCATTAGCGATTCCGTTCAGCGGCCACGGCGGCTTCGATTTCAGCCATTCCCTGCTCGGCCGGGACATCGTCGTAGGCATGCGCAACACGATCGCTCAGCGCCTCGAAGTGTTCCCGCATCCTGCGAATACGCCCGAATAGTTCGGCATCGACCAGCGCGGCGACCGGCTTACCGTCCTTGTTGATGACGATGCTGTCGTGGCGGTACTGCACTTGATTGAGCATGTCGCCCAAGTTCTGCCGGAAATTGACTGCGGTGACTTCGGTAATCATGGTTATCTCCATCCATATTGATCACTATGATCAGTATGATTGCTCCTTGCCGTACCGTCCAGTCACCCTGCGTAGACATCCCAAGCCAATTGGCCGCGGCTTCCGGATCGCACCTTGTACGAGTTGCAACTACGCCTCGTCAGGCTTCGACTGACCGAAATCAAGGGTCTGGCGATGACGTGCCCAACCAGCCACTTGCTTCAGCCTTTTGCGCCGAACCATCTCCCAGGCGCTCAAAGGATCTCTTTGATTGAAGATCGGGCGAAACGACAACCTGGGACTCGTTCGATTGTCGCGTCGTGCGAGGGCGTCTGCGCCGCGCCTGCTCATCCGTACAGGCGCTTTCATCTGTGCGATGACCAGCGTAAGTCTTTCGCGAAGGAGCCCAAAGCTCTGTATGCGCGTCTTCGTGGAGTCAGCAGCCGATGCCTCGGGAGTGCGCACGCTCATTGCTGCCAGCGCTATACTAGATGCGTCGCTGCAACCACAGCGACCGGGATTGGCGTCTCGACTACGTGGGAAGACAGCCGCCGCAAGGCGGTTCCTTTGAATTGGTCAAGAGGAGGCGCACATGCCCCAGTCCTTGTTTGTCCGAATTGCCTGTACCTGGCATTCGGCTTATCCCAAAGTCCCCGTAATTCCAAAGCGCATGCGCTCCCAAATCGGGAGTGCATCCAATGTGTAAGCACCCCCACTACAACATCAGCGCCGAACAGACAGGCCGCGATATCTTCGTGACCGCGCACGCTGCAGCCGAAAGCCCGCTTAGCCTCGCCGCTGAAAAGGCTGCGCAACTCAATGCGCTGCTGTCGGTCGCCATCGAGAACGCTGCCGGGGGCACCCTTGCCAACTTGACGGAGGAGACCCAGGGCCATCTGCTCTCGCTGGCGGCGGTACTCGCCAACGAAACGCTGGTGTTGAGCGAACTCGCGGTCCTGCGGGACTCGGAGGGGGCACGTGATGGATGAACTTGCGGTGGCTCGGCACAAGAGACGGGCCGCCACCTGAAACAAAAAGCCCCGCAGGCACGCATGCCTTGCGGGGCTCATTTTTCGTCGCCCGCCGAATCCAGCCGGCGGACGTTGGTGCAGTCTGCTTAGACGTTGAACAAGAAGTTCATCACGTCGCCATCCTTCACCACATATTCCTTGCCCTCCGCGCGCATCTTGCCGGCTTCCTTCGCGCCTTGCTCACCCTTGTAGGTAATGAAGTCCTCATAGGCGATGGTCTGGGCGCGGATGAAGCCGCGTTCGAAGTCGGTGTGGATCACGCCGGCCGCCTGTGGAGCAGTGTCGCCCACATGGATCGTCCACGCGCGCACTTCCTTCACGCCGGCGGTGAAGTAGGTCTGCAGGCCGAGCAGGGTGAAGCCGGCGCGGATCACGCGATCCAGGCCGGGTTCTTCCATGCCGAGGTCGGCCAGGAACTCGGCCTTGTCCGCATCGTCGAGGTCGGCGATCTCGGCTTCGATGGCGGCGCACACGGCTACCACCGGCGACTTGGTCTTGGCGGCGTGGGCGCGCACGGCGTCCAGGTGCGGGTTGTTCTCGAAGCCGTCTTCACGCACGTTGGCCACGTACATGGTGGGCTTGGCGGTGATCAGGCACAGCGGCTTGATGGCGGCCCATTCTTCATCGGACAGGTCGAGCGTGCGCACGGCCTTGGCCTCGTTGAGCACTGCCTGGGCTTTTTCCAGCACGGCCACCAGGCGCAGCGCTTCCTTGTCGCCGGCGCGCGCGGGCTTGATGTAGCGTGCGTGGGCTTTTTCGACGGTGGAGAGGTCGGCCAGCGCCAGTTCGGTGTTGATCACTTCGATGTCGGACAGCGGATCGACCCGGCCGGCCACGTGGATCACGTTGTCGTCTTCGAAGCAGCGCACCACGTGGGTGATGGCGTCGGTTTCGCGGATGTTGGCCAGGAACTGGTTGCCCAGGCCTTCACCCTTGGACGCGCCGGCCACCAGGCCGGCAATGTCGACGAATTCGACCACGGCCGGCAGGATGCGCTCGGGCTTGACGATCTCGGCCAGCTTGGCGAGCCTCGTATCCGGCACTTCCACCACGCCCACATTGGGCTCGATGGTGCAGAACGGATAGTTCTCGGCGGCGATGCCGGCCTTGGTCAGGGCGTTGAACAGCGTGGACTTGCCGACGTTGGGCAGGCCGACGATGCCGCATTTGAGGCTCATGGTAAACCTTTAAAAATCAATGGGTTGCGGTTCACCCTGGGTGCGTCCGGCGCACTGGAATGGCGCAGCGATGGGGACGCAGAGGGGAGGGTTCAGCACGAGACAACACAGCCAAAGCGGGGCGTTGCTCACCGGTTTTGTGCTGGGGTGCCATCAGAAAGATGGCTATTGTAACCTCGCCGGACGTTGCGCTGAACCGGCTGGCCACGCCTGCTGCCTGCTGAATTTGCGCGCCTCGCGGGCGTGCGCCCCTTTGCCGCAGGCGCCTGGGCGCCGCTTCATGCGCGCGAGGGCGCACCAAAGCCGTCGTGCCGGGGTGGCTATAATCCATGCATGACTCGTCCATCTCCCTCCCGTTTCCAGGTTGCCGTGGTTGGCGGCGGCATCGTCGGCAAGGCTTGTGCGTTGCTGCTGGCCCAGCAGGGCATGCAGGTGGCGCTGGTTGCGCCGCGCTCTCCCGCTTCCGCAGCTTCCGCCGCTACAGCGGATCCTGGCCAGTGGGACAGCCGCATCTACGCCTTCTCGGCGAGCTCGCAAGCCCTGCTGGAGCAGTTGCGCGTGTGGGAGGCGCTGGACCCGGCGCGGATGCAGCCGGTGTGCGACATGCGCGTGTTCGGCGATGCGAGCGCGGCGCAGGCGAATGCCTCGGCTGCTGGTGATCTCCATTTCTCGGCCTACGCGGCCACCGTTGCGCAACTGGCGTGGATCATCGAATCCGGCCATGTGGAGCGCGTGCTCGATACCGCGCTGCGCTTCCAGCACCAGGTGCACTGGCATGACGATACCGCTGCGGCGTTCGCGCGCGACCATGATGGCGTGACGCTGACCCTGGCCGGCGGCGGCAAGGTGCGCGCGGCTTGCGTGGTGGGCGCCGATGGCGCGCGCTCGTGGGTGCGCGAGCAATGCCACATTCCGGTCACCAAGCGCCACTATCGCCAGCTTGGCGTCGTGGCGAATTTCGAATGCGAGCTGCCGCACCAGGACACGGCCTGGCAGTGGTTCCTGGGCACGCCGCCCAAGCTGATGGCGGACGAGGAGCCGGCCAACGGCGAGATCCTGGCGTTGCTGCCGTTGCCGGGACAGCGCGTGTCGATGGTGTGGTCGGCCGACGATGCCCATGCGAGCGAGTTGCTGGCGCTGTCGCCCGAGGCGCTGGCCGATACCGTGATGCAGGCCGCCAGCGGCTCAGTGGGACGCCAGTTTGGCGCGCTGCGCTGCGTGACGCCGGCGCAGGGCTTCCCCCTTGTGCTACAGCGCGCCGATCAGTTTGTGCAGCCGCACGTGGCGCTGGTGGGCGACGCCGCCCACGTGGTGCACCCCTTGGCGGGGCAGGGCATGAACCTGGGTTTGCGCGATGTGGCGGAACTTGGCCGCGTGATGGCCGCCAAAGAGTCTTTCCGCGCAGAAGGCGACTTGCGCTTGCTGCGCCGCTACGAGCGCGCGCGCGCCACCGATTTGTTGTCGCTGACGGCGGCTACCGATGGCCTGCATCGGCTGTTTTCCCTGCCTGGCGGCGTGGCGCGCACGGTGCGCAATGCCGGCATGCGGGTCGTGGGTAGCCAGTCGCTGCTCAAGCGTTTTCTTATCGGCCGCGCGCTGGGCTGAGCGCCCGCCCCTTGAAACCTGAATCCTGAGCTCGCTCGCGCGAACCGAATCATCGAATTACTGGAGTCATCATGTTGCATTTCCTGCGCCGCCGTCCCGCCCTGTGCGCCACCATCGTTGGCGGCATCGCGGCTGCCGGCTTCGCGCTGCACGCCATGGCGGCGGGCGAGCCCGGCACCGACCGCATCAAGGAATCGGTGCAAAAGATGCTGGGCGGGCGCGCTGAAGTGAAGAGCGTGGCCAAGACGCCCGTGCCCGGCTTGTTCGAGGTCAACATCGGTGGCCAGGTGGTCTACACCGACGCCACCGGCCGCTACATCATCAACGGCGAGATGGTGGACTCCAAGACCGGCACCAACCTGACCGAGGAACGGCTGGCCGATATCAACCGCATCAAGTGGTCGGACCTGCCGCTGGCGCGCGCGATCAAGTGGAGCAAGGGCGATGGCAGCCGCCAGGTGGCGGTGTTCTCCGACCCCAACTGCGGTTACTGCAAGCGCATCGAGCAGACGTTCCAGCAGATGGACAACATCACGGTCTACACCTTCCTGTACCCGGTGCTGTCGCCGGATTCGTCGGTAAAAGCCAAGCAGGTCTGGTGCTCGGCGGACCGCACCAAGGCCTGGCGCGACTGGATGCTGAGCCACGTGGCGCTGGCCGGCAACGGCAGCTGCAAGACGCCGGTCGATGACAACCTGGCGCTCGGCCAGAGCCTGAACATCACCGGCACCCCGGCCGTGTTCTTCATGGACGGCACCCGCATTCCCGGCGCAGCCGACGCCGCCACGCTCGAGCGCAAGCTCGCCAGCCTCAAGAAGTAAGCACGTTGCGCCGGCGGCTTTCCCGGCGCCGCCGTGCCGGAGCCGACCGGTCGCCATTGGTTGAAAATCAAGAACCGGAAGGAGACTCCATGACGTTCCAGGCATTGCTGCTGACCCAGGCCGACGGCGTGACCCACGCCGCCGTTACCGCGCTCGACGAATCCAGCCTGCCCGCCGAGGGCGACGTGCTGGTGGCCATCGACTACTCCACCATCAATTTCAAGGACGGGCTGGCCATTACCGGCCGCTCGCCGGTGGTGCGCAAGTGGCCGATGGTGGCAGGCATCGATGGTGCCGGCACGGTGCTGGAATCCACGCATGCACGCTGGAAGGCCGGCGACAAGGTCGTGCTCAATGGCTATGGCGTGGGCGAGACGCATTGGGGTTGCCTGGCGCAGCGCGCCCGCCTCAAGGGCGACTGGCTGGTGGCGCTGCCGCCTGCCTTCAACACCCGGCAGGCCATGGCCATCGGCACGGCCGGCTACACCGCCATGCTGTCAGTGCTGGCGCTGGAGCGCGCTGGCATCAAGCCGGGCGATGGCGAGGTGCTGGTGACCGGCGCCTCGGGCGGCGTGGGCTCGGTGGCCATCGCCATCCTGTCGAAGCTGGGCTATCGCGTGGTGGCCTCCACCGGCAAGACGGCCGAAGCGGATTTCCTCAAGGCGCTGGGCGCGGCCGAGGTGATCGACCGAGCGGAGCTGGGCAAGCCCAACAAGCCGATGCAGAAGGAGCGCTGGGCGGCGGTGGTGGATTCGGTGGGCTCGCACACGCTGGTCAATGCTTGCGCGCAGGTGCGCTACGGCGGCGCGGTCACCGCGTGCGGGCTGGCGCAGGGGCTGGATTTCCCGGCTTCGGTGGCACCCTTCATCTTGCGCGGCATCACGCTCTACGGCATCGATAGCGTGATGGCCCCGATGGCCTTGCGCGAGCAGGCCTGGCAGCGGCTGTCGCAGGACCTGGAGCCGGATCGCCTGCGCGCGATCACCCGCGAGATCGGCTTGTCGGAGGCGATCGAGGCCGGGCGCAAGATCGTCGACGGTGGCATGCGCGGCCGCGTGGTGGTGAACGTCAACGCCTGAGCTGGCGCGTAGTCCGGGGCGGGCATGGCGCTACAATCACGCTCATGAAGCCGATCCATTACGCCATTGCCCCGCTTCAACCGGAAGCGCACCTGTTCGCCGTCACCGTCACGGTAGACGCCCCCCATCCCGCCGGCCAGCAGTTCTACCTGCCGGCGTGGATTCCCGGCAGCTACATGATCCGTGACTTCGCACGCAATATCGTGCGCATCCGCGCGCAGGCCGGCGGCAAGCCGGTGGCGCTGACCAAGCTGGACAAGCAGAGCTGGCAGGCGGCCCCGGTGGACGGGCCGCTTACGCTCAGCTATGAGGTCTACGCCTGGGACTTGTCGGTGCGCGCAGCGCACCTGGACGCGACACACGGCTTCTTCAACGGCAGCTCGGTCTTCCTCTGCGCCGAAGGGCAGGCAGACCTGCCCTGCACGGTCGATATCCATGCGCCCGCCGGCGAGGCCTATGCCGGCTGGCGGGTCGCCACGGCCATGCGCGAGGCGCCCGGGCGCGGTGGCGCCAAGCGCTACGGCTTCGGCCGCTACCAGGTGGCCGACTACGACGAATTGGTCGATCACCCGGTTGAGATGGGCAACTTCACTATGGGCAGCTTCCGCGCCTGCGGCGCCCAGCACGACGTGGTGTTCACGGGCCGCGTGCCGCAGCTCGATCTCGAGCGCGTCTGCCGCGACCTGAAGCAGATCTGCGAAGCGCAGATCCGCCTGTTCGAGCCCGAGACCGAGGCTGCGCCATTCCTCGACAGCAACCACCGCTACGTGTTCATGACCATGGTCACGACGGACGGCTACGGCGGCCTGGAGCATCGCGCCAGCACCGCGCTGATGTGCGCGCGCGCCGACCTGCCGGCGCGCGGCAAGCAAGAAGCCACCGAGGGCTACCGCACCTTCCTCGGGTTGTGCAGCCACGAGTATTTCCATACCTGGAACGTCAAGCGCATCAAGCCCGCGGCGTTCGTGCCCTACCGGCTGCGCGACGAAACCTACACGCCGCTGCTGTGGCTGTTCGAGGGTTTCACCAGCTATTACGATGACCTGATGCTGGTGCGCAGCGGGCGCATCACCGAGAAGCAGTACGTGGAACTGCTGGCCAAGACCTGGAACAGTGTGCTGCGCGGCAACGGCCGCACCAAGCAGAGCGTGGCCGATAGCTCGTTCGATGCCTGGACCAAGTACTACCGCCAGGACGAAAACGCGCCCAACGCCATCGTCAGTTATTACACCAAGGGCTCGCTCGTTGCCCTGGCGCTGGATCTCACCATCCGCACCAAGACCCGCAACCGCCGCTCGCTCGACGACATCATGCGCGCGCTGTGGCAGCGCTACGGCAGCGGCTTCTATGCGCCAGGCGCGCAGCAGCGCGGCGTGACCGAAGCCGAGGTGCACGCCTTGTTCGATGAGGTCAGCGGCCTGCGCCTGGGCGCGCTGCTGCGCTCGCTTACCGAAGGCACCGGCGAGATGCAACTCGCCGCGCTCCTCAAGCCCTTCGGCATCAAGGCGGTGCCGACCAAGCCCGAGCGCAACGCCGCGCTCGGCATCAAGACCAAGACCGAGGATGGCTGGGTGCGCGTGACCCAGGTGCTCGACGGCGGCGCGGCCCAGGCGGCCGGGATCTCGGCGGGCGACCTGCTGGCCGCGGTGGACGGCCTGCGTGTCGCCCCTGGCCAGCTCGACAAGCTGCTGGCACGGTATCGCGACGGCGATAGCGCCGAGTGCCACGTGTTCCGCCGCGATGAGCTGCATGTGCTGCCACTGACCTTCGCGCGCGAGCCGGCGGCGCAGTACACCGTGACGGCCGAAGGCGGCCGCCAGGCCATGCGCGCGCGCTGGCTGGGCCTGTAGGCCGAATAGCCACCAACGCCCCGATCGCCGCCACATGCAATACGCGCACGACGCCCGCACCTTCGTTTATTCGCATTACGTGTATCGCGGGCTGCGCTCCGCGACCGGGGTGATCGGCGCCACGCTGATCGCCTTGCAGTTCGCGGATCTGCCCACCGCCATGGTGGTGTCGATGGGCGCGCTGTGCACCAGCCTGATGGATCTGCCCAGCCCGTTCAACCACAAGTTCAACGAGATGCTGGCCAGCGTGCTGCTGTGCACGGCAGTGACATTGCTGGTGGCCATGGCCACGCCGTTCCCGCGCGTGATGCCGCTGGTGCTGGTGCTGGTGACCTTCATGGCCGGCATGATGACGGCGTATGGCAACAAGACCTTGCCATTGCAGTTCTCGGCCTTGTTCGTCATGACGCTTACCATCAACGAGGACTTCGTGGTGCGGCGCGCGCTCGAGCATTCCTTGCTGTTCGGCATCGGCGCGGTGGCCTATATGGCGTATGCGATGGCGGTGAGCTGGGCCACGCAGCGGCGCACCAAGCAGCAGGTGCTGGCCGAGTCGCTGTACGAGATGGCCGGGTACCTCGAGATCAAGGCGGGTTTCTACGACGCCGGCAGCGACTACGAGGTGCTGTTCAACCAGCTGGTGCGCCAGCAGATCGTGGTGGCGGAGCGCCAGCAGGCCGCGCGGGACCTGGTGCTGCGCGGCAACCGCACTACGCATGACGGGCTGCTGGTGCAGGTCCACATGCGCATGCTGGACCTGTACGAGTACATCCTCTCCACCAATACCGATTACCCGCTGCTGCGCCAGACCTTTGGCAGCACGCCGGTACTCGATCACTTGCGCCGGCTGGTGCAGTTGATGTGCAAGGACGTGGAGGGCATCGCCTACGACATCACGCGCGGCCGGCCTTCCTACGCTTCGGTGGACTACCGGGAAGAGTTGCGCGCCGTCGCGCACGAGATCGCGCAATTGCGCTACCACCACATCAACCCGGCGGCGATGACGGCGGCGGCGGAAACGCTCGACATGATCAAGGGTGCCATCGTGCTGGTGGAGCAGCTGCACGAGGCATCGCGCACGCCGGTGGAGCCTAGCAAGGTGCTGCCCGGGCCGGACATGACACCGTTCCTGACGCGCCAGCGCTACGAGCTCAAGGTGCTGCGCGACAACCTGAACTGGAAGTCGCCGGCGTTCCGCTTTGCGCTGCGCATCACCATGGCGGTGGGCGCCGGGCTGTGGATTGCGGAGCACCTGCCGTATGTGTCGCACAGCTACTGGATCCTGCTGACCATCATCGTCATCCTGAAGCCCAATTTCAGCATGACCAAGCAGCGCTACAACGACCGCCTGATCGGCACGCTGATCGGCTGCGTGATTGCGGTGGGCGTGCTCAAGGTCGTGCACCAGCCGCTGATCCTGCTGGGCGTGCTGTTCCTGGCGCTGGTGGCCGGCACGGCGTTCTCCACGATCAAGTACCGCTACACGGCTGTTGCCGCCTGCGTGCAGGTGCTGATCCAGATCAACCTGCTGGTGCCGGGCAGCGCCACGGTCGCGGGCGAGCGGCTGATCGATACCGTGATCGGCGGCGTGATCGCCACGGTGTTCAGCTTTGTGCTGCCCAGCTGGGAATACCGCGCGCTGCCCGCGCTGGTGGAAAACGTGCTGCAGGCCAACCGCCGCTATATTGCCGCCACGCGCGACCTGCTGCTGCGCGTGGCCAAGGACGACTTTGCCTACCGGGTGCAGCGCAAGCAGTTCATGGACAGCCTGTCCGCGCTGATCGGGTCGTTCCAGCGCATGCTCGACGAGCCTAAGAGCCGGCATCGCGCGGTGGACAACCTGAACCGTTTCATCGTGCAGAACTACCTGGTGGCGGCGCACGTGGCCGCGGCGCGCATCCAGGTGCGCGAGCACTACGGCGAGCTGGACCTGCCGGCCGCCGAAGCCGCCATCCGCCAGGCCACCGACGCCGCAGCCAATAGCCTGCAACTGGCCAGCGAAAGGCTGGCCGAGGATGATCGTGCCGGCGGGCGAGGCGCGGGTTTCATTCGCGCGGTGAAGGACCCGGCCAAGGCGAAGGCGCCGGTGAAAGCCACGGAGACGGCAGGGCTGGTGAACGATCGCGTTGGTGTCAACGTGGCGGTCGCCGTTGGTGTTGCCGATGGTGCTGCCCATGGCGCCGGTGGCGCCGACGTTGCGGCGGTGTCCCATGCCCAGGCCGTGCGCGCCGCCGATGCTGTCATCGCCACGGAAGCGCTCACCGCGCAGCCCGCTGCCGAAGACGCCAGCGAGCGTCGCGCCCGCCTGGCCGATTCGGCCGACCGCCGCCGCGCCGATGTGCTGGTGCAGGCCGCGGCCTCGGGCGAGTTGAGCCGGGCTGCCAGCGAAGCCGGCAGCATCGCCAGCACGGCGAGCTCCACCGGGCGCACCGCCAATGCCATCCTGGAGCGCCGCCTGCGCGCGCTGCGCGAGGACACCGCCAAGATCGCCCTGCGCACCGGCGCGATCGGCAGGGCCATGCGCGAGCGCTAGGAACCTGAGAGGCCGGGCCGCGCCAATCAGGTCTGCGTGCCCGCGCCCGGCACCGGCTGCTCCTCGCGGGGCAGCGTCAGCATGCCGCTGTTGTAGCTGTATTCGTACACCTCGCCATAGCGGCCCCATTCGATGCCCAGCGTCAGCACGCGCTCGGCCTCGTCCGGCTTGAGGAAAGCTTCGAGCTCGCGCAGCACATGCTCCTCGCGGATCTCGCCGTCCTCGGACTGCTCCAGTTCGCGGCGGATATGCGCGGCCAGTGCCACGTGCTGCAGCAACTGCTTGCCGAACAACACCTTGCGCTCGGGCGGCTCCGTCTCGTAGTACGCGCGGCCCAGGCCGGTGGCGCTGATGTCGCCTCGCTCGATGGTGGCCAGTTGCAGCAGGTGCAGCGCTTCGCAGGCCGGGAGCAGGTCATCGTCGGTGAGCCCGGCTTCCTCTGCCAGGTGCGGCAGGTCGGCCCTGCCGAAAAAGGGTGCTTCGCACAGCAGGTCGAGAATGGCCTCCATCTGGCTGATGTCAGCGTCCGGCAAGCGGTAGCCGATATCGCGCGCGGCTGCGAGCGCGGTGACGCGCGGGCCCATCGCCGCGGGCGACGTCATCAGTGTGTAGACCTCGTCGATCAGCCCGCGCACCTGGGAAGAGTCGCGGTTGCGCGGGCGTGGGAACGGGATCTTCACCTCGGCGCGGATACGGCCCGGGTCGCTCGACAGGATCACGATGCGGTCGGCCATCATCACCGCCTCTTCGATATTGTGCGAGACGATCAGGATGCACTTGATATTGGTGCGGCCGTCTTCCCACAGGTCGAGCATTTCGTCGCGCAGGGTCTCGCCGGTCAGCACGTCGAGCGCGGAGAAGGCCTCGTCCATCAGCAGCAGGTCGGGTTCGGTCACCAGCGCACGGGCAATGCCCACGCGCTGGCGCATGCCGCCGGAGAGCTCGCGCGGCAGCGCGCTGTTGAAGCCCGACAGGCCGATCATGTCGATCGCCGCCTCGGCCCGGCGCGCGCGTTCTTCCTTGTGCACGCCCTGGGCTTCCAGCCCGAGCTCCACGTTTTGCTGCACGGTGAGCCAGGGAAACAGCGCGAACGACTGGAATACCATGGCGATGCCTTCGGCGGTGCCACGCAGCGGCTGGCCGCGAAAGCGCACCTCGCCGCGATCGGCGCCGACCAGGCCGGCCATGATGCGCAGCAGGGTGGACTTGCCCGAGCCGGACTTGCCCAGCATGGCGACGATCTCGCCGCGCTTGAGGGTCAGGTCCACGCCTTCGAGCACGGCGCGGTCCGAGCGGTCCGCGGTGCGGAAGATTTTCGAGACGCCGCGCAGCTCTACTACGGATTCGGTTGCGTCTGCGGTGGGGCTTGCCATGATGGAGTTCCGTTCAGATTCAGGGCTTCAAATGGGTGGCGTATTGGGTGCGCATGGCCGCACAGGGCGGCATAGGGCGGCATAGGGCGGCTCAAAGACGCGTGCGTTCCTGCGCCAGCAGGTAGAGGCGGTTCCACAGCAGGCGGTTGAAGCCCACCACGAAGATCGCCATCACGCCGATGCCCAGCGCAATGCGGGGAAAGTCGCCCTTGGAGGTCATCTCCGCGATATAGCTGCCCAGCCCGGTGGCGACCAGCGTGCGGTCGCCCCAGGTGACGTATTCGGACACGATACTCGCATTCCACGAGCCGCCGGCCGCGGTCACCAGGCCGGTCAGCAGGCTGGGAAACACCGCAGGGACCAGAAAGCGCTTCCACAGCAGCCAGCCGCGCAGGCCAAAGTTGCGCGCGGCCAGCTTGAGTTCGGTGGGGATGCCGGACGCGCCGGCAATCACATTGAACAGGATGTACCACTGCGTGCCGAAAATCATCAGCGGGCTGAGCCAGATCTCCGGGTTCAGCCCGAAGCGCACGATCAGCATCACCACCAGCGGGAACATCAGGTTGGCCGGGAAGGCGGCCAGGAACTGCGCCACCGGCTGGGCGACGCGCGCCACCTTGGGGTTCAGGCCGATGCGGATGCCAATCGGTACCCAGATCACCGCGGCCAGCGCGATCAGCACGATCACCCGCACCATGGTCAGCGTGCCCAGCCACAGCACATGGCCCACTTCGGCCCAGCCCACCTCGGTGCGCACGAAGTGCATCACGCGATACAGCGCCAGCATGGCAATCACGATGATGATGACGTTGCCGGCGCGTTCGATCCACATGGCGCGCCGGCCATCGTTGGCCTTCGGCGCCACCGCCTTGCGCCCGGATCCCCAGGCCAGCGTGCGTTCGGCCAGCGCCGCCGTGCGGCCCAGCAGCACGCGTACCCATTCCGAGCGGCGCAGCAGGTTGAGCAGCCACGATTGCGGTTCGGTCTCCTGCGCCATGGTCTCGAAGCGGAAGCGGTCGGCCCAGGCAATCAACGGCCGGAACAGCAACTGGTCATAGAGGATGATGCCGATCAGCATGGCCAGGATGGCCCAGCCGATCGCCGCCAGGTTCTGCTGCTGGATCGCCAGCGAGATGTAGGAGCCGATACCCGGCAGGCGGATGTCGTTGCCAGACACCGAGATGGCTTCCGACGCCACCACGAAGAACCAGCCGCCGGACATCGACATCATCATGTTCCACAGCAGGCCCGGCATGGCGAAAGGCACTTCGAGGCGCCAGAACTTCTGCCACGGAGAGAGCCGGAACATGGCTGCCGCTTCCACCAGGTCGGTCGGGATGGTGCGGATCGACTGGTAGAGGCTGAACGCCATGTTCCAGGCCTGCGAGGTGAAGATGGCGAAGATGGCGGCGCATTCCACCCCGACCAGGCTCCCGGGGAACAGCGCGATGAAGCCGGTCACGGTGATCGACAGGAAGCCCAGCACCGGGATCGACTGCAGGATGTCCAGCGCCGGCACCATCACTTTCTCGGCGGTGCGGTTCTTGGAGGCGAGCGCCGCGAAGGCGAAGGAGAACAGCAGCGAGGCGCCCAGCGCAATCATCATGCGGATGCTGGTGCGCATGAGGTAGTAGGGCAGGTAGGCGATGTCCAGGTGCACATCCAGCGGCTCACCGGGCTGGTAGGGCACGTTCATCTGGCGGGCGGCAAAGGCCACCAGCACGATCACCGCCAGGATGATGGGCAGCAGCGCCAGGTCGAAGCGGTTCGGCGGCGCGGTCAGCAGCTGGCTGGCGTAGCCACGGGAAGTGACCGAGCTGGCCTGGTCGTGTTCGGCTTGCTGCATTATCTTGGCAGTGGAAACGTTGGCTGCGGTTGCCGTATGGGCCGTATGGGCCGGGTGGGGCCGGGCGGTCCGCGGGCCTGGATGGATCGGATCAGTGGTGCCAGCCAGCGCGTGGGCGCCTTGCGCTACGCTGGCTCAGGTCATGAACAGGGTTTTCGGGTTGTCGACAGGGCGCGCCTTGCGCGTTGTTGTGCTGCGGACGTTACCTGCATGGGCCTGCCCTTACTGGTAACGCTTTGCATGGCGGTCTAGTTTACCTGTTATGCGTGTCGTAACCGTTTCAACGGATGTTTCGGCGCTCGCGCGCGGCAAGGGGAAGCCAGATGGAAACATGGCACATCGTGGTCAAGGGGAGGGTGCAGGGCGTGGGCTACCGTGTGGCCTGCGCGGGGCAGGCCGGGGCGCTCGGCATCAACGGCTGGGTGCGCAACCGGCACGATGGCTCGGTCGAGGTCATGGCCTATGGGCCGCCGGATCGGCTGGAGGCCTTTTGCAACTGGATGCGGCGCGGGCCGCCCGATGCGCAGGTCAACGCGCTGGTGGCGTTGCCCGGCGCGGGAGAGTTCGAGGACTTCGACTGCCTGCCGACCGCTTGAGGCGTGTCCGGCAGGCAGGCGGCTGCCCGGCGGCTCAGGTGGCGCGCCAGTCCACCGGCGCGGCGCCGTGCCGTTGCAGCCAATCGTTGGCCAGCCGGAAGTGCCCGCAGCCCAGGAAACCCCGGTGTGCCGACAACGGTGACGGATGCGGCGCTTCCAGCACGCAGTGCGTGCCGGCCAGCAAGGGCTTCTTGGCTTGCGCGTGGCTGCCCCACAACAGGAAGACCAGGTGCGGGCGCGCGGCGGACAAGGCCTGGATCAGGCAGTCGGTCACCGCTTCCCAGCCGCGCCTGGCGTGGCTGGCGGCCTGGCCTTGCTCCACCGTCAGCACGGTGTTGAGCAGCAGCACGCCCTGGCGCGCCCAGCCTTCGAGATTGCCGGAGGCTGGCACGGCGCCGCCTTCATACTCCGCGGCGATTTCCTTGAAGATGTTGCGCAGGCTGGGCGGCACGCGCACGCCGTCCGGCACCGAGAAGGCCAGGCCATGCGCCTGCGGAATCTCGCTGCCGTTGACCACGCCGGTGCCGTGATACGGGTCCTGGCCAAGGATGACCACCTTGACGGTCTCGGGCGGCGTCAGGTGCAAGGCGTGGAACACGTCATGCGGAAAGACCGGCTTGCCGCTGGCGCGCTCGCCGTCGACGAAGGCGGCCAGCTCCTGCCAGCCGGCGGTGTTCATGCAGGGGGCCAGCAATGCGCGCCAGGCCGCAGGCAGCGCGGCGGCTTGCTCCAGCAGGCTGGCGGCGGCCGGGGCAGGCGCGGTGGCGTTTTCGGTTTCGGCTGCGGCAACGGCCGGGGCCGCGAACAGGTCGGCCTGTGCGCTGTTGTGCTTGGTCATGCTGGAGGAGTACCTGGTTTTTTTGGAGGGGCGAGAGGGCGCGGCGTGCCAGCTCAGGCGCGGCCGGCACCGGCGGCGAGCCGATAGCCGCGCGCGGCCTTGCTCTGGTCGGACGGCTTGAGGGGCGCAACGTGCTGCAGGCGCAGCGCCAGCGCACGCAGCGCGGCTTCGGCCTGTGCTTGCGTGGGAGCCTGGCCGGCGGCGCCAGGCAGCCACTCGAGCTCCAGTTCCTGGATCGTCTCTTGCGCGGCGCTTCCCGGCGCTGAAATCGTCCCGGCGTCGAGCGCGGCCTCGATGCGCACCCCGTCCTGCTCCACCAGCCAGGTGCGCCGCGCGAAATCGGTGCGGAATACCGGTGCCAGGGTTGCGGCCAGTGGCGCCAGCAGGGCGCGCGCCTCGGGCGGGAAGGCGTCCAGCTCGATGGCTTCGGCAGCCACCCTGGTTTCCCACTCGTGGCGGGCGGCCAGCCCGGCTTCGCTCTTGCCGGCCGTCTTCAGTGTCTGCAGCCATTGCTCGCCGCGGCGGCGCAGCCGCAGGGCGGCGCGTGCGCTGGCGAGGTCGCGCGCGGGCGTGTCAAGGTAGACGTTGAGCAGCGTATGCTCGCCGCGCGGCTGTCCCTGTGCATCCAGCCAGGCCGCCAGCGCCGGCATGGCACCGTCCGGCACCGCCAGCTTGAGTTCGATTTCCTGGGCCATTGTGATTGTGGTTTTATGTTTCCCGCTCAGGCGAACAGGCGAGCCAGCTCGACACCCGGGTCGGGCGCGCGCATGAAGGCCTCGCCCACCAGGAAGGCGTGCACATTGGCGTCACGCATGCGGTGCACGTCGTCCGGGCCGATGATGCCGGATTCGGTCACCACCAGGCGGTCGTCGGGAATGCGCGGCAGCAGGTCCAGCGTGTTGTCGAGCGATACCTCGAAGGTCCGCAGGTTGCGGTTGTTCACGCCCAGCAGCGGCGTTTTCAGGCGCAGCGCGGCGTCGAGCTCTTCGCCGCCGTGCACTTCCACCAGCACGTCCATGCCCAGCTCATGCGCGCAGGCTTCCAGTTCGGCCATCAGGCCCGGGTCCAGCGCGGACACGATCAGCAGGATGGCGTCGGCGCCCCAGCAGCGCGCTTCATAGACCTGGTACAGATCAATCATGAAGTCCTTGCGCAAGGCCGGCAACGGGCAGGCGCCGCGGGCGCGCTTGAGGAATTCGGCGTGGCCCTGGAAGAAGTTCACGTCCGTCAGGACGGAAAGGCAGGCCGCGCCATGCGTGGCGTAGCTCTCGGCAATGGCCTCCGGCACGAAGTTCGCGCGCAGCACGCCCTTGGAGGGCGAGGCTTTCTTCACCTCGGCGATCACCCCGGCGTTGCCGGCGGCGATCTTCTCGCGCAGCGCGCGTTCGAAGCCACGCGGCGCCAGGCCCGGCTCGGCGCGCAGGCTCTCGGCCTCGGCGCGCAGGCTGGGCAGGTCGCGCTTCTTGCGCGCCGCGTTCACTTCGTCGGCCTTCACGGCCAGGATTTTCTGCAGGATATCGGACATGCGGTAATTCTCTCGCGGGGCTGGATGGCTCTGGCTTACTTGAACTGCTGCGTGGCGCGCACGAACTGGTCGAGCTTCTCGCGCGCCGCGCCGCTGGCGATGGCCTCGCGCGCGCGCTGGATGCCGTCCTCGATCGAGCTGGCCACATTGGCCGCGTACAGCGCCGTGCCGGCGTTGAGCGTGACGATCTCGCGCGGGGTGCCAGGCACATCGGTGAGCGCTTCCAGCAGCATTTCCTTGGACTCGGTGGCATCGGCCACCTTCAAGCCGCGGTTCGAGATCATCTGCAGGCCGAAATCCTCGGGGTGGACTTCGTACTCGCGCACTTCGCCGTCCTTGAGTTCGCCCACCAGCGTGGCGGCGCCCAGCGAGACCTCATCCATGCCGTCCTTGCCGTAGACCACCAGCGCATGGCGCGCGCCCAGGCGCTGCATCACGCGTACCTGGATGCCGACCAGGTCGGGGTGGAACACGCCCATCAGGATATTGGGCGCGTCGGCCGGGTTGGTCAGCGGGCCCAGGATATTGAAGATGGTGCGCACGCCCATTTCCTTGCGGATCGGGGCGACGTTCTTCATGGCCGGGTGATGGGTAGGGGCGAACATGAAGCCGATGCCGGTCTGCTCGATGCATTGCCCGACCTGCTCTGGCGTCAGCATGATGTTCACGCCCAGCGCTTCCAGCACGTCGGCGCTGCCCGACTTGGAGCTCACGCCACGGTTGCCGTGCTTGGCAATACGCGCGCCGGCAGCGGACGCCACGAACATCGACGCGGTGGAAATATTGAACGTGTGTGAGCCGTCGCCGCCGGTGCCGACGATGTCGACGAAGTTCTCGCGGTCCTTGACGGGCACCTTGTTGGCGAACTCGCGCATCACCTGCGCCGCCGCCGAGATCTCGCCGATGGTCTCCTTCTTGACCCGCAGGCCGGTCAGGATGGCCGCGGCCATCACCGGCGACATCTGGCCCTGCATGATCTGCCGCATCAGGTGCAGCATCTCGTCATGGAAGATCTCGCGGTGTTCGATGCAGCGGGTGAGGGCTTCCTGGGGCGTGATGGACATGGCGGTCTCGGTCTTTGCGTTGGTGTGGGCCGCGCCAGGGACCGGCGCGTTCGGCGTATCGAGCAGTCTCATCGGGGCGCCTTGACGAAGTTGGCCAGCAGCGCATGGCCATGCTCTGACAGGATGGACTCGGGGTGGAACTGCACCCCCTCGATGGCGAGCGTCTTGTGGCGCACGCCCATGATTTCGCCATCCGGTGTCCAGGCCGTCACTTCCAGGCAATCCGGCAAGGTCTCGCGCTCGATCGCCAGGGAATGATAGCGCGTCACGTCGAAGTGCTTGGGCAGGCCGGCGAACACGCCTTCCTGCGTGGTCTCGATGCGGCTGACCTTGCCGTGCATGACCTGCTTGGCGCGGATCACCTTGCCGCCGAAGGCTTCGCCGATGGCCTGGTGGCCCAGGCACACGCCCAGCATCGGGATGCGGCCGGCAAAGTGCTGCAGCACTGCCACGGAAATGCCGGCTTCACGCGGGCTGCACGGGCCGGGCGAGACGCAGATATGGTCGGGCTTGAGCGCCTCGATCTCTTCCAGCGTGATTTCGTCGTTGCGATAGGTGCGCACGTCGGCGCCGAGTTCGCCGAAATATTGCACGATGTTGTAGGTAAACGAATCGTAGTTGTCGATCATCAGCAGCATGGCGGTTCCCCTGTTCCCTTTACCTTAGATATCCGAGTCCAGGCCGTCCTGGACCTGCTCGGCGGCGCGGATCACGGCACGCGCCTTGGCTTCGGTTTCCCTCCATTCGGCTTCGGGGTCCGAGTCCGCCACGATGCCGGCGGCGGCCTGCACATAGAGATTGCCGTCCTTGACGATGCCGGTACGGATCGCAATGGCCAGGTCCATCTCGCCGCCGAAGGACAGGTAGCCCACCGCGCCGCCGTAGATGCCGCGCTTGCGCGGCTCCAGCTCGTCGATGATCTCCATCGCGTGCACCTTGGGCGCGCCCGACAGCGTGCCGGCCGGGAAGGTGGCGCGCAGCACGTCGAGATTGCTCATGCCGGGCTTGAGCGTGCCTTCCACCGAGCTGACGATGTGCTGCACGTGGGAGTATTTCTCGATCACCATCTGGTCGGTGACCTTGACCGAGCCGATCTCGGCGATGCGGCCAATGTCGTTGCGCGCCAGGTCGATCAGCATCACGTGCTCGGCGATTTCCTTGGGATCGTTGAGCAGCTCGGTGGCCAGTTGCGCGTCCTTCTCCGGCGTGTTGCCGCGCGCACGGGTACCGGCCAGCGGGCGGATGGTGACGATGTGATCCTCGCGCTGGTCGCCGTTGCTGCCCACGCGGCGAGTTTCCTGGCGCACCAGGATCTCGGGCGAGGCCCCCACGATCTGGAAGTCGCCGAAGTTGTAGAAGTACATGTAAGGCGACGGGTTCAGCGAGCGCAGCGCGCGGTACAGGGTCAGCGGGGAGTCGCGGTACGGCTTGACCAGGCGCTGGCCGATCTGTACCTGCATCATGTCGCCAGCCATGATGTATTCCTTGGCCTTGTGCACGGCGGCGAGGTAGTCGGCCTTCTCGAATTCGCGGTAGACGTCGGTTTGCACCGAGGGGCTGGTGATGGGCACGTCCACCGGCTGGCGCAGCTTCATGCGCAGCTCGCGCAGGCGCTGGCGGGCGCGGGCGTAGGCTTCCGGCGTGGTCGGGTCGGCGTAGACGATCAGGTAAAGCTTGCCGGACAGGTTGTCGATCACGGCCAGCTCTTCGCACAGCAGCAGCTGGATGTCGGGCAGGTTCAGGTCGTCCGGCTTTTGCGTGTTGGCGAGCTTCTTCTCGATATAACGCACCGTGTCGTAGCCGAAGTAGCCGGCCAGGCCGCCGCAAAAGCGCGGCAGGCCGGGGCGCAGCGCCACCTTGAAGCGCTTCTCGAAGTCGGCGATGAAGTCGAGCGGGTTGCCTTCGTGGGTTTCCACCACGCGGCCATCGGTGACCACTTCGGTGCGCATGCCCGAGGCGCGCAGCAGCGTACGGGCGTGCAGGCCGATGAACGAGTAGCGTCCGAAGCGCTCGCCGCCCACCACGGACTCCAGCAAGAAGGTGTTGACCCCGCGCGTTTGCGATTGCGCCAGCTTCAGGTACAGCGACAGCGGCGTTTCCAGGTCGGCGAAGGCTTCAGTGATCAGGGGGATACGGTTGTAGCCCTGCTCGGCCAGCGATTTGAATTCCAGTTCGGTCATGTCGATCCTCTTGTGCAGCGGCGCCTGTCGTTTCAGTATGGCGCACGTCGCGATGTCGGCAACTTGGGGCTGGAAGGTCGTCAGACCCGCCCCGGAGAGACCATGGCGCGGACGAGTGTCCACGCACGGCCGGGGTGGGCGTGCAGCGCGTTCGGATGACACCGGCACAAGGGCTGGATGTCGGGCGGCTGGAAAATCAGAGAAGGTCCGGCAACCTGCCGGTCTGGCCGGCCCCATCCTGGTGCGGATGCATCGCGGGGGATGCGGGAAGGGGCGGTCAGGAGACTCGCGAACGCACTTTACGCCTGTTGGGAGGCGCGCCAGCGACGCCAGGGCCAGGCCTGCCGATCACTGCCAGAAGAGATGCGTTTGCGGTTCAGAAACATGAAATCGTGTTCAGCGATTTATGGTTTGGATGTCGGGTGGTGCTTTTGGCTTCGGCGGCCTTGCGGCCGCCGGGGTCATGCCCGGTGTGCCGCCAACAGATCGGCAACGCGAACAATGGAATCGACTATACCATCGGCGTCAACGCCTTGTACAGGATTGCCGTGGTTGTAGCCGTAGGGCACAAGCAGCACCCCCATGCCCGCCGCGCGGGCTGCCTGCGCATCGTTTTCCGAGTCGCCGATCGCGGCCATTTCGGCCGGCTCCAGGCGGAATGCCTCGGCTACCTTGAGCAGGGGCAGGGGATCCGGCTTGCGCAGGGCGAAGGCGTCGCCGCCATAGACCAGCTCGAAGAACCGGCCCAGGCCGGTCTTGGCCAGCAGCGGCTCGGTGAAGCCATGCGGCTTGTTGGTCACGCAGGCCATCCGAAGGCCAACTGCCTTCAGGGCCGCCAGGCCTTCGGCGACGCCGGGGTAGACCTGCGAGAACTGACCGTTGATGCGCAGGTATTCGCGGTCGTACAGCGCCAGCGCATCGGCAAACATGCCGTTGGCGTGGGCCGGCGGGAAGCGCGCATCCAGCACGCGCCGGATCAGGTTCTCCGAGCCCTTGCCGACGAAGCTGACGATCTCTTCCTTGCTCATCGGCGCGGTGTTGCCAAGCTGCGGATGCAGGTGGACCAGCGCCTTGAGCATGGCATTGACCGCCGCGTGGAAGTCGCCGGCAGTGTCCACCATGGTGCCGTCCAGGTCCACGATGACACCGCGGATGCCGCGCCAGTCGGTGCGCTTCATCTGCGCCGAGCTCATTGGCCTGCCTTGCCGACCTTGGCCAGCTCGCTGCGCATGGCCGACAGCACGCCCTTGTAGCCGCCGTCGGCGTCCGGCTTGCTGAACACGGCGGAACCGGCGACAAACGTGTCGGCCCCCGCCGCGGCGATCTCGGCGATGTTGTCGATCTTCACGCCACCGTCCACTTCCAGCAGGATGCGGCGTCCGGTGCGCTCGGCGTACGCGTCGATGCGCTTGCGGGCTGCGCGCAGCTTGTTGAGCGTCTCGGGAATGAAGGACTGGCCGCCGAAGCCGGGGTTGACCGACATCAGCAGGATCACGTCGATGCGGTCCATCACGTGGTCCAGGTGGTGCAGCGGCGTGGCCGGGTTGAACACCAGGCCGGCCTGGCAGCCGTGTTCGCGGATCAGCGCCAGGGAGCGGTCGATATGCTCGCTGGCTTCCGGGTGGAAGGTGATGATATTGGCGCCTGCCTTGGCGAAGTCCGGAATGATGCGGTCCACCGGGCGCACCATCAGGTGCACGTCGATCGGGGCGGTCACGTGGGGGCGGATCGCCTCGCACACCAGCGGGCCCACGGTCAGGTTCGGCACGTAATGGTTGTCCATCACGTCGAAATGGATCCAGTCGGCGCCGTCCGCGGTCACGCGCCGCACTTCCTCGCCCAGGCGGGCAAAGTCGGCGGACAGGATGGACGGGGCGATGCGGTAGGTGGGCGTGCTCATGGCGGGGCTCGAAAGGAGGGTGCTTCAAGGGGGAAGCCGGTATTTTACCCTCCCAGCGCGGGGCGCCGCTGCCACCGGACAGGCAGCTTGCGGCGGCTTAGCTTGCCGCCCCCGGAGCCATGCCGCACAATGCGGCTACCCTGATCCCGCCTCTTATGTGTCGACAATGAGCGAATACGCGTTTTCCGTGGCCGTACGTACCCAGTACCTGGCCGACCAGTCCGACCCTGAGCGCGGGCGCCATGCCTTCGCCTACACCATCACGATCCACAATACCGGCGAGGTGGCTGCGCAGCTGATCTCCCGGCACTGGGTCATCACCGATAGCGACAACGGCACCCAGGAAGTGGCTGGCCTTGGCGTGGTCGGGCACCAGCCCCTGCTCAAGCCGGGCGAGCATTTCGAGTACACCAGCTGGGCCACGATCTCGACCCCGGTGGGCTCGATGAAGGGAGAGTATTTCTGCGTGGCCGAGGATGGCCATCGCTTCGAGGTGCCGATCCCCGAGTTTGCGCTGGTCCTGCCGCGCATGTTGCACTGAGACGTTGTACTGAACGCGGCGGAACCTATTGGCCCGAAGCGCTGTCCTGATCCTGTTGGGTACGCGCCGTGCCTTGTCCCGCATTTCCTCCATGGCCCGCGCGCGACGGATGATCGTCCGGCGCGCGGCTGGGGCGCGGGTTCTTCTTGGCCGTGCCCATGGTCCAGACCACGATGAAGATCAGCAGGAAGAGCGCCAGTCCGGCCTCGAGGGCGAAGAGCAGCATGGGATGGGCTTCGAAGAACTTGCTCATGACAGGGCTACGTGGAGGCGACGGTGGGCATTGTAGGTCATCGGCAGATGCGTCCGGCCGCGATACGCTGAGTTTTCACCCAATCAAGATGGCATACCTGCATTCCCTTTTCCGACTTCCTTTTTCGTCTTCCCGCATCGCGTCGGGACGGGCAAGTCCCGCTGCCAGCGGCCGCCGGCTCGGCTGGCTCGGGCTTGCCGCCGCCGCCACGCTGCTGGCCGGCTGCATGAGCGGCCCGCCGCCCCGCATCGAAGGCCCGGGCACCCGGCCCGTGGCGCCGCCGACCGGTTCCACCCAGAAGGGCGTGCTGCAAGCCGCCAGCTGGGGCGAGATCGGCGGCTGGAGCCAGGACGACATGCGCGCCGCCTGGCCGGCGCTGCAGGCCAGTTGCCAGGCCCTGAAGAAGCGCGCCGAGTGGAACCGCGTCTGCGCGCTCGGCCTGATGGTCGATGCCGGCGACCTGGGCGCAATGCGCGCCTACTTCGAATCCAACTTCCAGCCCTTTCGCGTCGTCAACGGCGACGGCACCGATAGCGGGCTGATCACCGGCTACTACGAGCCGATCCTGCACGGCGCACGCACGCGCCAGGGACAGTACCAGGTCCCGCTGTATCGCAAGCCGCCCCAATGGGGCAACCGGGCGCTGCCGGCACGCGGCGAACTGCTGCAGAACCCGGCCCTGCGCGGCCAGGAACTGGTCTGGGTCGATGATCCCGTGGAAGCCGCGTTCCTGCAGATCCAGGGCTCCGGCCGGATCCGCCTGCAGGACGGCAGCGTCATGCGGGTGGGCTTCGGCGGCACCAACGACCAGCCGTTCCGCTCCTTCGGCAAGTGGTTGCTCGACCGCGGCGAGATCACGCCGGCGCAGGCCACCATGCAAGGCATCAAGGCCTGGGCGCGGGCCAACCCGGGGCGCGTGGATGAAATGCTCAATGTGAACCCGCGCTTCGTGTTCTTCCGCGAACTGCCGCCTAATAACGACGGCCCGGTCGGCGCGCTGGGCGTGCCGCTGACAGCCGAGCGCTCCATCGCGGTCGATCCCGCCACCATCCCGCTGGGCGTGCCGGTCTTCCTCTCGACCACGCGGCCGCTGTCGTCCGAGCCGATCCAGCGCTTGATGTTCGCGCAGGATACGGGCTCCGCCATCAAGGGCGGGGTGCGGGCCGACTTCTTCTGGGGGGCTGGCGATGCGGCAGGCGAGGCCGCCGGACGGATGAAGCAGGGCGGGCGCATGTGGGTGCTGATGCCGCGCAGCTAGGGCATGAAAGCAAGGGCCGGCCATTCCTTGGCCGGCCCTTGCTGCCTCTGCACGTTCAGCGCTTCAGCGCGGGCGCTGGTCGACGATGCGCCGCGCCTTGCCCACCGAGCGCTCCACGCCGCCGCTAGGCAGGATCTCGATGCCAACGGTGACGCCGATAAAGGCCTTGATGTCGTAGGTCAGCTGGGCACTGGCCTGATGCGTGGCCGCCGGGTCGACGCCATGTGCGCATTCCACGCGCACGGTCAGCACATCGAGATGGCCATCCTTGGTCAGCACGCATTGGTAGTGCGGCGCCAGTTCGGCGTGCTTGAGGATCAACTCCTCGATCTGCGAGGGGAACACGTTGACGCCCCGGATGATCATCATGTCGTCGGTGCGGCCAGTCACTTTCTCCATGCGGCGGAAGGCGCCGCGGGCGCTGCCGGGCAGCAGCCGCGTGAGATCCCGGGTCCTGTAACGGACGATCGGCAGGGCCTCCTTGGACAGCGACGTAAAAACCAGCTCGCCGAATTCGCCGTCGGGCAGCACCTCGCCGGTGAGGGGATCGATCACCTCCGGGTAGAAATGATCCTCCCAGATGGTCGGGCCATCCTTGGTCTGTGCGCACTCGCTGGCCACGCCCGGCCCCATGACTTCCGACAGCCCGTAAATATCCACAGCCGAGATGCCCATGCGCTTCTCGATGGCCAGGCGCATCTCGGGCGTCCACGGTTCCGCGCCGAAGATGCCGACCTTGAGGGAGCTGGCGGTCGGGTCGATGCCCTGGCGCTCGAACTCGTCGGCGATGGCCAGCATGTAGCTGGGCGTGACCATGATCACTTCCGGCTTGAAGTCCTGAATCAGCTGCACCTGCCGCTCGGTCTGGCCGCCACCGAACGGGATCGCGGTGAGCCCTGCCTTTTCCACGCCATAGTGCGCGCCGAGTCCGCCTGTAAAGAGCCCATAGCCGTAGCTGATATGCACCTTGTCGCCGCGCCGCGCGCCGGCCGCGCGGATCGAGCGCGCCACCACCGTGGCCCAGGTGTCGATGTCCTTCAAGGTGTAGCCCACCACCGTGGGCTTGCCGGTTGTGCCCGACGAGGCATGGATGCGCGCCACGCGGTCCTGCGGCACGGCGAACATCCCGAATGGGTAGCTATCGCGCAAGTCCTGCTTGGTGGTGAACGGAAAGCGGGCGAGGTCGGCCAGCGTGCGGATCTGGTTCGGGTGGACGCCGGCGGCATCGAACTTGCGGCGGTAGACCGGCGAGTTCTGATAGGCGTGGTTGAGCGACCATTGCAGGCGTTCCAGTTGCAACGCCTGCAATGCGTCGCGGCTGGCGGTCTCGATCGGCTCGAGCGGCAGATCTGTCAGGCGCGTCATGGTGTCTCCTGCGCGGGGCTTATGTTTGCTTGTATTTGTATGTGTCCGGGCCAGGCATCACTGCGCCGCGTCCGGCGGGGTGACCACATGCCCCTTGATCTGCGCGGACTTGCCGCGGAACATTGCCACCGGCTCGCCGGCGCGGTTGGTCACCCGGATATCGTAGATGCCATGCCGGCCCGACAGGACCTGCTCCGTGGCTTCTGCCGTCAGCACGTCGCCGCCTTGCACGGGTTTGAGGAACTCGATGCTGCAGCCTGCCGCCACCGTATTGATATTGTGGCTGTTGCAGGCGAAGGCAAAGGCCGAGTCGGCCAGCGTGAACATCAGGCCACCGTGGCAGATGCCGTGGCCGTTGAGGAACTCCCGGCGCACCGGCATGGACAAGCGCGCGTAGCCGGGCCGCACGGCCTCGACGCTGATGCCCAGCCAGCGGCTGCAGGTGTCGGCTTCGTACATGCTGGCGGCGGCGCTTTCCGCGAGGGCCTGGGGATTGTGGGTCAAGCTGGTCTCCTGTTGGGGCTGTTGGCTGCGCAGCGCTGCGGGCTGCGGTATTGGCGATCCTATCGCCCGGTGAAGCGCGGCGCGCGTTTTTCCAGGAAGGCGTTCACGCCCTCGGCATAGTCGGGCGACGCGCCCAGCTCACGTTGCAGGTCGCGTTCCAGGTCGAGCTGGGCATCGAGCCCCTGGCTCGCGCCGGCGTACATGGCTTGCTTGATGGCGGCCAGGGCGCGCGTCGGCTGGGCCGCCAGGTGCGTGGCCAGCGCCAGCGCCTGCTCGGGCAACAACGGATCGTCCATTGCCTCCCAGATCAGCCCCCACTTTTCGGCCTCGTCGGCGCTGAGCTTGTCGCCCGTCATGGCCAAGCCCATGGCGCGGGCCATGCCGATGCGCTTGGGCAGCAGCCAGGTGCCGCCAGAATCCGGCACCAGCCCGATCTTGACGAAGGCCTGGATGAAGCTGGCCGAGCGCGCCGCCAGCACCATGTCGCAAGCCAGCGCCAGGTTGGCTCCCGCGCCGGCCGCCGTGCCGTTGACGGCGGCAATCACCGGCAGCGGCAGCTTTTGCAGGCGCCGGATCAGCCGGTTGAACCACACATCGATCAACTCACCCAGGTCGGTCATGGCGCCGGGCGTGAAATCCAGGTCGGCCAGGTCCTGCCCCGCGCAGAAGCCGCGCCCGGCACCGGTCAGCAGCAGGGCGCGGGCGCCGCCGGCCTCCACATGGTCGAGTGCCTGCTGTAGCACGGCGTGCATTTCGCGGGTAAAGCTATTGAGCTTGTCGGGGCGATTCAGCGTGATGACCGCAACCTGGCCATGCCAGGCGAGCAGTATCGGGCCGGAAGTCAGGCTGGCTTGTGGGGGCGTGTCTGGCATCTTTCGTCTCCTGCCATGTCAGTGGAGGCTATGTCCGGCGGCACGCGGTCACTTATATATAAGAGGATCCGGATCGCCGTTTAAATTAACCGACCAGTCGGTCGGCAAATGGTAGCACTAATTTCCGCACGCGAGTATCGTCTCGCAGGGTAACGAATCGATCCACTTTCCGCTTTCCGACTTCCCATTCCAAGAGGAGAACACATGCCGTACGAGAACATTCTGGTCGAAACGCGCGGGCGCGTTGGCCTGGTGACGCTGAATCGCCCCAAGGCCCTGAACGCGCTTAACGACGCGCTGATGGATGAGTTGGGCGTGGCGCTGCTCGCCTTCGACGCCGATGAAGCCATCGGCAGCATCGTGATCACCGGCAGCGAACGCGCTTTTGCCGCAGGCGCCGATATCGGCATGATGGCCAAGTACTCCTATATGGATGTGTACAAGGGCGACTACATCACGCGCAACTGGGAAACGATCCGCCGCATCCGCAAGCCGGTGATCGCGGCTGTGGCCGGCTACGCGCTCGGCGGCGGTTGCGAACTGGCGATGATGTGCGACATCATCATTGCCGCCGATACCGCCCGCTTCGGCCAGCCCGAGGTCAAGCTGGGCACGATGCCCGGCGCCGGCGGCACCCAGCGCCTGCCCCGCGCGGTCTCCAAGGCCAAAGCCATGGACCTGTGCCTGACTTCGCGCATGATGGACGCGGCGGAAGCCGAACGCGCCGGCCTCGTGTCGCGCGTGGTTGCCGCCGACAAGCTGCTCGACGATGCGCTGGCCGCCGCCGAGACCATTGCCGGTTTCTCGTTGCCGGTGGTGATGATGATCAAGGAGTCGATCAACGCGGCTTACGAGACCAGCCTTTCCGAGGGCGTGCACCTGGAGCGCCGTTTGTTCCACTCCACCTTTGCGACGGAAGACCAGAAGGAAGGGATGGCCGCTTTTGTGGAGAAGAGGGCGCCCGATTTCAAGCATCGCTAAAACTTGATAGGTGAATACCCGAGCAGTTTCATCGGGTATTCACCTTTCGGTGCGGCGTAAGCGAGCTGCATTTTCTTTATAGATCAATGGGTTATTCCCGTGCCTTCGGCATGCATCGCATACTCATGTGACAAAACGATTGCCAAGGCCCGGGGAGACGCCTATGATTCGCCCCCTCGCAACACGAAACGCCGCTGCAAAGCAGACGGGACAAGGGTTGCGGGGTTGGCGGGGTGGTTGGCGGCGCGAACGGCGCAGCGAGCTGAAGTAAAAAACCTGTTGACGAAACGATGATCACGCTTCATAATCTCGTTTCTCTGCTGCAGCAAACGCAGCGACGCGGTAAGCAAAGCGAACCGCGGCCAGTTCTTTAACAAACAAACAACCGATAAGTGTGGGCGCTTGATAGCGGATGCGGAAGACTTCGGTCTTT
>NZ_JBXASU010000053.1:0-51872 GCF_058809705.1 Cupriavidus sp. MPR-AND1C
CCCTTCCCTGTTGCATCGCCGCAGCCTTGCGGCGATGCACTCGGCTTCCCCGCAAACCGCCACCCGGCGCGGCCTTTCATCATTTGGTCAAATTCCGTCTCGCACTTGATCAATTGATTGAGCCGCGGCGCATGCGCAGTTCCGGGTAAACGCGAAACCCGGCGCGGCCCGAATCCCGGCGCGCCTTGTGGCGCCGTCGTTTGCGCCAGCTGGCACGCTCTTCGCAATAGAGGCCATACAGCCCACGCGAAGGAGCAGCGTCATGATCAACCAGTCGGTCCCCTTGTTTGAAGCCTCGCCCCGCTTTGTCCGCGTTGATGGCCGCACGCCCGAGGGCTTCGTGCAGTTCGCGTTCAGCGTGGCGGACCCCGAGCTCAATGTCGAGCTGATCATGCCCGAGCCGATGTTCGAGGCCTTCTGCAGCGTCAACCGCGTGCACTTCTTGCCGCCGGAGATTACCGCGCCCGATCAGGACGACTGAGCAGGGCCAGCCCCCGCGCACCGGACCACGCACCCGTTCCACCCACATAAAAACAGCAAGACCCAGGAGACCAAGCGATGCAAGTCGATATCAAGACCCAGCAGATCCAGCCGCTGCGCCAGACCTACGGCCATGTGGCGCGCCGCTTCGGCGACAAGCCCGCCTCGCGCTACCAGGAGGCCACCTACGATGTGCAGTCGGAAGTCAATTTTCACTACCGCCCGACCTGGGACCCGCAACACGAGATCTACGACAAGCGCCGCACCGCGATCGTGATGGCGGACTGGTACGCGCTCAAGGATCCGCGCCAGTACTTCTACGGCGCCTACGTGACGGCGCGCGGCCGCCAGCAGGACGCCACCGAGAAGAGCTTCGCCTTCGTGGAAAAACGCGGCCTGCTGCAGGCGCTGCCCGCCGAATGGCAGGACCGCCTGGCCGACGGGCTGCTGCCGCTGCGCCACGTGGAGTGGGGCGCCAACATGAACAACTTCTACTGCGCGGACTATGGCTGGGGCACGGCCATCACCCAGGCCTGCACCTACTGCGCGATGGATCGCCTCGGCATTGCCCAGTACCTGTCGCGCATCGGCATGCTGCTCGACGGCAACACTGGCGTGGCGCTGGAGCGGGCCAAGGTGGCCTGGATGGAGAGCGCCGCGTGGCAGCCGATGCGACGCTTTGTCGAGCGCAGCTTTGTGATCGAGGACTGGTTCGAGACCTTCGTTACCCAGAACCTTGTGCTCGATGGGCTGCTGTATCCGCTGGTGTACCAGCACGCCGACGCGGCCATCGTGCGCGCCTGCGGCACCGGGCTGGCGGTGCTGACCGAGTTCATGAACGACTGGCGCGAGGAGCACGCACGCTGGGTCGACGCGGTGATCCAGACCGCCGCGGCGGAGTCCGATGCCAATCGCATGCTGCTGTCGGGCTGGGCCCGCGCCGCGCGTGCGCAAGCGGCCCAAGCGCTGGTGCCGGTGGCCGACACCTTGCTGGGCGAAGGCGGCGAGCAGGTGGTGGCGCTGTGCCTGGAGCAGTTCGACGTGCGTCTTGACAAGCTTGGCCTTGCCGCCTGAGGAAACCGCCATGACCGCCAATGTCTATATCGCGCTGCAAAGCAACGACGACACCCGTCCCATCATCGAGGCCATCACCGAGGCCAACCCGCATGCGGTGGTGTCGCAGTTTCCCGCCATGGTGAAGATCGACGCGCCGGGACACCTGACGATCCTGCGCGAACTGGTCTCCGAAAAACTCGGGCGCAACTGGGACCTGCAGGAGATCCACCTGAACCTGATTTCGCTGTCGGGAAACATCGACGAAGACGACGACACCTTCACCCTGCGCTGGAACACCTGATACGGCTGATACGGCTGATACGGCCGGTACGGCTGAAGCACGCCGAAAGCACGCCGAAAGCAAAAACAACGGAGACAGACAACATGGACGCACGCAAGAAGCTCAACCTGCGCGAGAAGTACGCCACGATGACGCGCGACCTCGGCTGGGAAACCACCTACGAGCCGATGGACAAGGTCTTTCCCTACGACAAGTACGAAGGCATCAAGATCCATGACTGGGACAAATGGGAAGACCCGTTCCGCATGACCATGGACGCCTACTGGAAGTACCAGTCGGAGAAGGAGCGCAAGCTGTACGCGATCATCGATTCGTTCGTGCAGAACAACGGCCACCTCAACGTCTCGGACCCGCGCTACCTGAACGCGCTGCGCCTGTTCCTGACCGGCGTGACGCCGCTGGAGTACGCGGCGCACCGCGGCTATGCCCACCTCGGGCGGCACTTCCGCGGCGCCGGTGCGCGGGTGGCGGCGCAGATGCAGTCGATCGACGAGCTGCGCCACGCGCAGACCCAGATGCACACGCTGTCGGTCTACAACAAGTACTTCAACGGCTTCGGCGAATGGCAGCATATGCATGACCGGGTCTGTTACCTGTCCGTGCCCAAGTCCTACTTCGAAGACGCCATGAGCGCGGGCCCGTTCGAGTTCATCACCGCGATCTCGTTCTCCTTCGAGTATGTGCTGACCAACCTGCTGTTCATGCCCTTCATGTCGGGTGCGGCCTACAACGGCGACATGGCCACGGTGACCTTCGGCTTCTCGGCGCAGTCCGATGAATCGCGCCATATGACGCTGGGCCTGGAAGTGGTGAAGTTCCTTTGCCAGCAGGACCCGGACAATATCCCCATCCTGCAGAAGTGGCTGGACAAATGGTTCTGGCGCGGCTTTCGCCTGCTTACGCTGGTCGGCATGATGATGGACTACATGCTGCCCAAGCGCGTGATGTCGTGGGCGCAAGCCTGGGAGATGTACTTCGAGCAGGCCGGCGGCGCGCTGTTCAAGGACCTGGAGCGCTACGGCCTGCGCATGCCCAAGTACCACGAGGTGGCCACCAAGACCAAGGACCGCATCACCCACGAGGCCTGGGGCACCTTCTACAACTACGCGGCTGCGGCCGGCTTCCATACCTGGGTGCCCAAGCAGGACGAGATGGCCTGGCTGACGGAGAAATATCCCGACACCTTCGCGCGCTACTACAAGCCGCGCCTCGATTGCTGGCAGGAGCGCCAGCAGCAAGGGGAGCGCTTCTACAACGCCACGCTGCCGATGCTGTGCCAGACCTGCCAGATCCCGATGGTGTTCTCGGAGCCGGACGACCCCACCCAGACCTGCTACCGGGAGAGCAGCTACCACGGCATGCGGTTCCACTTCTGCTCGGACGGCTGCAAGGACATCTTTGACGGCGAGCCGCAGAAGTACGCGCAGGCGTGGTTGCCCGTGCACCAGATCTACCAGGGCAACTGCGGCGGCGGATCGCTGGACGACGTGCTCAAGTGGTACCGCATCAACCCAGGTGCGGACAACCTGGATTTCGAAGGTTCGCAGGATCAGAAGAACTGGAACGCCTGGAAGGGCGTGCCGGGTGCGGCTGCCTGAGCGGCCGGCATACAAGAGATAAGGAGACCACCATGTCCGTCGTATCCATTGGCCCTTACGCGTTCGAGCCCGCCGACCGCGAAGCGGTGTTCCACGGCAACCGCCTGCTCTATATCGGCTGGGATCGCCACTTGCTGTTCTGTGCCCCGCATTGCCTTCCCTTGCCGCCGTCGATGCGCCTGCGCGAGGTCGTGGAGAACGTGCTGCCGGGCGTCTACGGCTATCACCCCGACTTTGCCCGCATTGACTGGACCCGCGTGGCGTGGCTGCGCGGCAGCGAGCCCTGGCAGCCAGACCTCGACCGCACGCTGGAAGAGAACGGCCTGGGCCACAAGGCGGTGATCCGGTTCCGCACACCGGGGCTGGATGGCATCGGCGGCAGTGGCAGCTAAGACAGGAGAAAAAAGATGTATTCCCTGACCATTGAACCGATCGGGCAGACCATCCCCATCGCACCGGGCCAGACCGTGCTGGATGCTTGCCTGCGCAACGGTGTGTGGCTGCCGCACGCCTGCTGCCACGGGCTGTGCGCCACCTGCAAGGTGCAGGTGGTGGAGGGCGAGTTCGAGCACGGAGAGGCCTCCAGCTTCGCGCTGATGGACTTCGAGCGCGACAGCGGGCAGTGCCTGGCCTGCTGCGCCACCGCGCAGTCCGACATGGTGATCGAGGCCGATATCGAGGAAGACGCCGACTCGCTCGGCCTGCCGCTGGCCGACTATCGTGCCGAGGTGGTGGAGGCCCGCGCGCTGACCCCCACCATCCGCGGCATCTGGCTGCGCGTGAAGGGCGGCGCCGCGGCTGCCTTCCAGGCCGGCCAGTACCTCAACCTGCATGTGCCGGGCTGCGACCAGCCGCGCGCGTTCTCGCTGGCCAACCGTCCGGGTGACGACCTGGTGGAACTGCATGTGCGGCGGGTGGAGGGCGGGCAGGCCACCGGCTACCTGCACGACCGGTTGTCGGTGGGCGACGAACTCGGATTCTCCGCGCCTTATGGCCGCTTCTTCGTGCGCAAGTCAGCGCAAAAGCCCATGCTGTTCCTGGCGGGCGGCTCGGGCTTGTCCAGCCCGCGCGCCATGATCCTGGACATGCTCGCCGCCGGCGAGACGCTGCCGATCACGCTGGTGCAGGGCGCGCGCAACCGCACGGAGCTGTACTACGACGAGGCGTTCCGTGCACTGGCCGGTGCGCACCCCAACTTTCGCTATGTGCCCGCGCTCTCCGACGAACCGGCGGGCAGTGGCTGGGATGGCGCGCGCGGCTACGTGCATGACGTCTTGCACGGCCTTTACGCCGATGGCGCTACCGCCGACTTCCGTGGCCACAAGGCCTATCTGTGCGGCCCGCCGCCGATGATCGAAGCTTGCATCCGCACGCTGATGCAGGGCCGGCTGTTCGAGGAGGACATCCACACCGAGAAGTTCATCTCGGCCGGCGACGCACAGGACAGCGCGCGCAGCCCGCTGTTCAAGATCTGATGGAGGGTGCGGCATGCATACCGTCGAGATCGCGGGAAGCGGCCAGTGCTACCCCTGTGCGCCAGAGCAGAGCCTGCTGCGCGCCATGGAAGCCCTGGGCAAGCGTGGCATTCCCGCTGGCTGCCGGGGCGGCGGCTGCGGAGTGTGCAAGGTGCGCATCGAGGCTGGCCGCTACCACACCGGCAAGATGAGCCGCGCCTGCCTGTCGGAGGCGGAGGAGGGGAGCGGGTTTGTGCTCGCCTGCAAGGCCTTCCCCGACAGCGATATCCGCCTGCAGCCGGTGGCGTTGCTGCAGCGCTGCCTGGACAAGCAGCGGGCGCGGCAGGACGCAGCGCAAGAGCAGTTGAACAAGCAGCAATAAATGCAGCAATGAATGCAGCAATGAACGCAGCAATGAACGCAGCAATGAACGCGGCAATAAAAGATGGACCAATAACCCCATCATCAAGGAGACAGTCATGGCATTGACAGGCGTATTGCGCCCGGGGCACGTGGCACTGCGCGTGCTGGAACTCGAACCGGCGCTCAAGCACTACACCGAGGTTCTCGGACTGATCGAAACCGCGCGCGACGACAAGGGCCGCGTCTACCTGAAGGCCTGGGACGAGCACGATCACCACAGTGTGGTCCTGCGCGAGGCCGACAGCCCGGGCATGGACTACATGGGCTTTCGCGTGGATAGCGGCCGCACGCTGGAATGGCTGGCGCAGGAGGTGGAGCAATCCGGACTCGCTTCGGACTTCCAGTGGATTCCTGCCGGCGAGCATCCGCGCACCGGCGTGCGGTTTCGTTTCACCATTCCCACGGGACATGCCATCGAGCTCTTCGCTGACAAGGACAAGCTGGGCTGCCTGACCGGCGACAGCAATCCCGACCCGTGGCCGGACGACCTGCGCGGCATGGCGCCCAGCCGCTTCGATCATTGCCTGCTGTACGGCGACGACCTGGATGGCACCGTCAGGCTGTTTCGCGACGTGCTTGGCTTCACGCTGGCCGAGGAGGTGGTCGCCGGCCCCGGCAAGATGATGATCGGCGCCTTCCTGACGTGCTCCAACAAGGCGCATGACATCGCCTTCATCCGGCATGCGGAGAAGAACAAGTTCCATCACGCCTCGTTCAACCTGGACAACTGGGGCGAAGTGCTGAAGGCCGCCGACATTATTTCCAAGAAGGACGTGTCGCTCGATATCGGGCCGACGCGCCATGGCATTACGCGCGGCGCGACGATCTATTTCTTCGATCCATCGGGCAACCGGAACGAGGTCTTTTCTGGCGGCTATATCCACTATCCGGACAAGCCGACCATCACATGGACCGACAACGAACTGGGCAAGGCGATCTTCTATCACGACCGCAAGCTGAACGACGCGTTCCTGAATGTACTGACCTGATCGCCAGCGCGACGACTTCTCCGATGCCGCATGTTTGCTCCCCTCTCCCGCAAGCGGGAGAGGGGAGCAAGGCGAAAGACGCAGGCCGAAAGACAAAAGACAGCAAGGCAAGGCGGCGCACCCTGCCGCACCAAGCGAGACAACATGAAAGAGTTCAAGAACTTCATCAACGGCGAATGGGTGGCCACCAACCGCCGGTTCGACGACCGCAACCCGGTCGATAACAGCCTGATCGCCCGTGTGCACGAAGCCGGGCAGGCCGAGGTCGATGCGGCGGTAGCCGCGGCAAAGCAAGCGCTGAGGGGGCCGTGGGGCAAGATGACCGTGGCGCGGCGCGTCGAGATATTGCACGCGGTGGCTGACGGCATCAACCGCCGCTTCGACGACTTCCTGCAAGCCGAGATCGCCGACACCGGCAAACCGCACTCCCTCGCCAGCCATGTCGACATCCCGCGCGGCGCGGCGAACTTCAAGGTGTTCGCCGACCTGATCAAGAACGTGCCCACCGAGAGCTTCGCCATGGCCACGCCGGACGGCGGCGAGGCCATCAATTATGCGGTGCGCTCGCCGCGCGGCGTGATCGGCGTGGTGTGCCCGTGGAACCTGCCGCTGCTGCTGATGACCTGGAAGGTTGGCCCGGCGCTGGCTTGCGGCAATACCGTGGTGGTCAAGCCGTCCGAGGAAACCCCCGCCACGGCCACTTTGCTCGGTGAGGTGATGAACGAGGCCGGCGTGCCGCCGGGCGTCTATAACGTGGTGCACGGCTTTGGCCCGGATTCCGCTGGCGCCTTCCTGACCGCGCACCCGGATGTGAACGGCATCACCTTCACCGGCGAGACCCGCACTGGCGAGGCCATCATGAAGGCGGCCGCCAATGGCGTGCGCCCGGTTTCGTTCGAGCTGGGCGGCAAGAATGCCGGCATCGTCTTCGCCGACGCGGATTTCGACAAGGCCGTGGCCGGCATCACCCGCTCGGCCTTTGAGAACAGCGGCCAGGTTTGCCTGGGCACCGAGCGCGTCTATGTGCAGCGGCCCATCTTCGCGCGCTTCGTCGCGGCGCTCAAGGCCAGGGCCGAGGCCTTGCGCATTGGCAGGCCGAATGACGAGGGCGTCAACATGGGCCCGCTGGTGTCGCTGGAGCATCGCGACAAGGTGCTGTCCTACTACCGCAAGGCGGCGGATGCGGGCGCTACCGTGGTCACCGGCGGGGGGGTGCCCGAGATGCCCGGCGCGCTGGCCGAAGGCGCATGGGTGCAGCCCACCATCTGGACCGGCCTGCCGGAGGACGCGGCGGTGATCCGCGAGGAGATCTTCGGCCCCTGCTGCCATATCGCGCCGTTCGATACCGAGGAGGAAGCCATCCGACTCGCCAACGATACGCCTTACGGCCTTGCCGCCACCGTGTGGACGTCCGACCTGGGCACCGCGCACCGCATGGGCAGCGCGCTGGAGGTAGGCATCTGCTGGATCAACGCATGGTTCCTGCGCGACCTGCGCACCGCCTTCGGCGGCGCCAAGCAATCCGGCATCGGCCGCGAGGGCGGGGTGCATTCGCTGGAGTTCTATACCGAGCTGCGCAATGTGTGCGTGAAACTTTGAGGCAGGCCATGAAATCCGAAGATATTCTTGAGATTGGTGCGAGCCTGCATCAGGCGCTGGATCAACGCCAAGCCATCGCCCCGCTGACCGAGCGCTACCCCGAACTGTCCATCGACGACGCCTACCGCATTCAGTTGGCCATGGTGCAGCACCGGCTGGACGCCGGCGAGCGCGTGATCGGCAAGAAGATCGGCGTGACCAGCCGGGTGGTGATGGACATGCTCGACGTGCGCCAGCCGGATTTTGGCCACCTGCTGTCCGGCATGGTCCACGCAGACGGCGCCGCCATTGCCGCCAACACGCTGATCGCACCCAAGGCCGAAGGGGAAATCGCTTTCGTGCTCAAGGAAGACCTGGAAGGTCCCGGCGTGACCAACGCCGATGTGCTGCGCGCCACCGCCTACGTGCTGCCGTGCTTCGAGATCGTCGACTCGCGCATCCGCGACTGGAAGATCCGCATCCAGGACACCGTGGCGGACAACGCATCGTCCGGTGTGTTCGTGCTGGGCGACGCCGCCGTGGACCCGCGCGGCCTTGACCTCGGCACCGTTGGCATGACGCTGGAGAAGAACGGCGAGATCGTCGCCACCGGCGCGGGCGCCGCCGCGCTCGGCCACCCGGCCAACGCCGTGGCGTGGCTGGCCAATACGCTGGGCCGCCTCGGCATCGGGCTGAAGAAGGGCGAGGTGATCCTGTCCGGCTCGCTGGCCGCGATGGTGCCTGTCCAGGCTGGCGACCAGCTTCGCATCAGCCTGGGCGGCATCGGCTCCGCCGGCGTGCGCTTCGTTTGATCGGATTTCATCTACCAGCCCAGGACAACGCCATGAACCTCACCCAAGACACCATCCGGCAACTTGCCGAGCACCTGGAGACCGCCGAGCTCAACCGCGAGCCGGTGCGCAAGATTACCGATACCCATCCCGAAATGGACTGGGAGGATGCCTACGCCATCCAGGACGCGATCCGGGCGCGCAAGCAAGCGCGCGGCACCCGCATTGCGGGCCTGAAGATGGGGCTGACCTCGTTCGCCAAGATGCGCCAGATGGGCGTGACGGATCCGGTCTACGGTTTCCTGACCGACTACGGCGCCTGCATGGACGGTGGCGCCATCGATACCGCATCGCTGATCCATCCCAAGGTGGAGGCGGAGATCGCCTTCGTGCTCAAGCATCCGCTCAAGGGGCCGGGCTGCCATATCGGCGACGTGCTGGCCGCCACCGATTTCGTGCTGCCGGCGGTGGAGGTGACCGACTCGCGCTATGAGAACTTCCGTTTCGACCTCAAGAGCGTGATCGCCGACAACACGTCGTCGGCACGCTTTGTCGTCGGCGGCACGCATCGCAGCGCCGAGGGAATCGACCTGAAGAACCTCGGCGTGGTGCTGGAGAAGAACGGTGAAGTGGTCGCCACCGCCGCCGGCGCCGCCGTGCTCGGCCACCCGGCCAGCAGCGTGGCCATGCTGGCCAACATGCTTGGCGCACGCGGGCGCGAGCTGCCGGCGGGCACTTTCATCATGACCGGCGGCGTGACCGAGGCCATCGCGGTGGCGGCCGGCGACAGCATCACGGTGCGCTACCAGCATCTGGGCACGGTGTCGATGCGCTTCGTTTGAACCGAACCAGAACCGAACCAGAACCGAACTGAGCAGGAGAAACACCATGCCCATCATGCAAGTCTTTTTGATCGAAGGCCGGACCGATGAACAGAAGGCCCGCCTGATCCGGGCGCTGACCGACGCCGCCGTGGAATCGATCGGCGCGCCGGTGGAGTCGGTGCGGGTGATGATCACCGAAGTTCCCAATACGCAATTCGGCATCGCGGGCAAGACCGCGAAAGAACTCGGCCGCTGAAGCGGCAACGGAGAGTCAGCATGGACATGAAAACAAGCGGCAAGCACAAGGTAGCCATCATCGGTTCGGGCAATATCGGCACCGACCTGATGATCAAGGTCATGCGCAACGGGCGGCAACTGGAGATGGGCGCGATGGTTGGCATCGACGCCGCCTCCGACGGCCTGGCCAGGGCCGCGCGGCTGGGCGTGCCCACCACGGCCGAGGGCATCGAAGGCCTGGTGAGGATGGCCGGCTTTGGCGATATCCGCATCGCCTTCGACGCCACCTCGGCCGGCGCCCACGCGCATCACAACCAGATCCTGCAGCAGCACGGCATCCAGGTGATCGACCTGACCCCGGCCGCGATCGGGCCGTACGTGGTGCCGGTGGTCAACCTGGACCAGCAGCTCGGGGCCAGCAATATCAATATGGTCACCTGCGGCGGCCAGGCCACCATCCCGATGGTGGCGGCGGTGTCTCGCGTGGCCAAGGTGCATTACGCGGAGATCGTGGCCTCGATCTCCAGCAAATCCGCCGGGCCGGGCACGCGCGCCAATATCGACGAATTTACCGAGACCACCAGCCAGGCGATCTGCTCGGTGGGCGGCGCGGCGCGCGGCAAGGCCATCATCGTGCTGAATCCGGCCGAGCCGCCGCTGATGATGCGCGACACGGTGTTCACGCTGTCCGAGGACGCCGACGAAGCGGCGATAGAGGCCAGTGTGCAAGCCATGGCGAAGGCGGTGCAGGCCTACGTGCCCGGCTACCGGCTCAAGCAGCGGGTGCAGTTCGAGCGCATCGATCCGTCCGCGCCCTTGAATATCCCGGGGCTGGGGCTGATGAGCGGGCTCAAGACATCGATCTTCCTCGAAGTGGAAGGTGCCGCCCATTACCTGCCGGCTTATGCCGGCAACCTCGACATCATGACCAGCGCCGCGCTCGCCTGCGCCGAGCGCCTGGCGCAAACACGGCTGGCCGCGTAAGCGGCGGGCCCACGGAGACAAGACATGACTAAGCAAGCCACGCAGAAGAAACTCTATATCTCGGACGTCACGCTGCGCGATGGCAGCCATGCCATCCGCCACCAGTACAGCCTGGACGACGTGCGTCGCATTGCCGCGGCGCTGGATGCGGCCAAGGTGGACTCGATCGAAGTCGCGCATGGCGACGGGCTCGCCGGCTCCAGCTTTAACTACGGGTTCGGCGCGCATACGGACCTTGAGTGGATCGCGGCGGCGGCAGAGACCGTCCGCCATGCCAAGGTAGCCACCTTGCTGCTGCCCGGCGTGGGCACCGTGCACGACCTGCGCGCCGCGTTCGACGCCGGCGCGCGCGTGGTGCGGGTCGCCACGCACTGCACCGAGGCGGATGTCTCGCGCCAGCATATCGAGTACGCGCGCAACCTGGGCATGGACACGGTGGGCTTCCTGATGATGAGCCACATGACCACGCCCGCCGCGCTGGCGCAGCAGGCCAGGCTGATGGAAAGCTACGGCGCCGAGACCGTCTACGTGGTGGATTCCGGCGGCGCGCTCAATATGAACGACGTGCGCGAGCGCTTCCGCGCCTTCAAGGACGTGCTCAAGCCGCAGACCCAGACCGGCATGCACGCACACCACAACCTGAGCCTGGGCGTGGCCAACTCCATCGTCGCGGTGGAAGAAGGCTGCGACCGCATCGACGCCAGCCTGGCCGGCATGGGCGCCGGCGCCGGCAACGCGCCGCTGGAGGTGTTCATCGCCGCCGCTAGCCGGCTCGGGTGGAACCACGGCTGCGATCTCTACACGCTGATGGACGCCGCCGACGAGATCGTGCGGCCGCTGCAGGACCGCCCGGTGCGCGTGGACCGCGAGACCCTCGCGCTTGGCTACGCGGGCGTCTATTCCAGCTTCCTGCGCCACGCGGAGGCAGCCGCCGGGCGCTATGCGCTGAAGACCGTGGATATCCTGGTGGAACTAGGCCAGCGCCGCATGGTGGGCGGGCAGGAAGACATGATCGTCGACGTGGCGCTGGACCTGGTGGCGCGGCGTGCGGCGAGGGCGGAAATCGCCGCCTGATACACCTTCATGCCAACGAGGCCGCCCGCGGTCTCCACCATGCGCGTCCTCGGGGCTGCACGTGTCGTTTGATCACGTTGCGAGGGGTGGCTCCCAGGACCTCACCCCAGCCTGAACTGCCCCACGACCCCCGCCAACGCGCCGGCCTGCCCCTGCAACGCCTCGGCCGCCGCAGTGGATTGCTCAACCAAAGCCGCATTCTGCTGCACCATCTGATCCAGCTGGCCAACGGCCAGGTTCACCTCCTGGATGCCCCGGGTCTGCTCCTGCGCGGCATTCGTGATCTCGGAAATAATGCTGGTCACCTTGTCCACGTTCCCGACGATCGCATTCATCGTGTCTCCGGCGCGGCGTACCTGCCCGGAGCCGGACACCACGCTGTCGACGGTGGTCTCGATCAGTGTCTTGATCTCCTTTGCAGCCTGCGAACTGCGCTGCGCCAGCCCGCGCACCTCACCGGCAACCACGGCAAATCCACGGCCCTGCTCGCCGGCGCGCGCCGCTTCCACCGCAGCATTCAGCGCAAGGATGTTGGTCTGGAATGCAATGCCTTCGATCACTCCGATGATGTCGGACACCTTGACCGAAGCCCGTTCGATCTCACTCATGGTCTGAATGGCCTCGCCAATGGCGGCGCCACCACTGCCTGCGACCTGAGAGGCCGCGATCGCGGACGCATCGGCCTGCTTGGCCGATATGGCAGACTGGCTCACGGTCGCGGTGATCTGTTCCATCGACGCCGCCGTTTCTTCCAGGCTCGCCGCAGCCGATTCAGTTCGCCGCGAAAGGTCGATGTTTCCAGCCGCGATCTCGTCCGCGGCAGCATGTACAGATGCACTGGCATCCCGAATCTGGCGCATCACGCTGACCAGCTTCTCGGCGAACGCGTTGAACGCCTGCGCAATCTGCGCTACCTCATCGGAGCCATTGGCTGGCAGGCGGCGCGTCAGGTCGCCATCCCCGCTACCGATATCGCGCATGGCGTCGCGAATCACCGACAGCCTTCGGAACGAAACCGCCGTCACCCCGGCGACGATGGCGGCCGCAACGCCAGCGATCACGATCAGCACGAACACCGATGCCATCAGCATGGAGCGCATGCCTGCGGTCGCCTCGCCCTGGTCCAGCGCGATCACGGCGATCCAGTCCGTGCCGGGCACGCCGCGCGCCCGCAGCAGCTTGGGCGCATTGTCCACCTCGACCTGCAACGGCGCCTTGGCGCCTTCGAGCGTTGCGAGCTTGTCGAGCGCCAGCGCAGGCATCAAATCGGTCACGGGCTTGAGCGTGAGCTTGTCGTCCTGGTGGGCGACGATCTTGCCGTCCTTTGTCACCAGCACGCCGAAGCTGGCGGGTGTGGGGTGGATGGCCTTGATGTTGGCGATGACGCTGTCCATGGACACGTCGCCGGCTACCACGCCCTTGAGCGCGCCGTCGCGCAGGATGGGCACGGCAAAGGTCACGACCAGCTTGCCGCTGCTGGCGGCCACGTAGGGTGGCGTGACCACCGGCTTGCCGGCGGCCACGGCCTGCTTGTACCAGGGGCGGGACGTGGGATCGTAATTGGGCCGCAGGCCTTCGGTATCGGAAAACCGGTGGGACTTGTCGGGAAAACCGATGTAGGTCATGACGAAGCCGCCTGCGCTGCTGACCTGCTTGAGCGCGGCGATGGCGGCGTTGGTATCGGGCTGCGTTGCCGCGTCCTGCAGCGAGTCGATCATCTGCATGTGGCTTGCCACCCAGTCGGCGATGGCGCCGACGTGGCCGTTCTGCACGGCGGCCAGGTTGCTGTCGATGGCGTCGTCGCTGTACGAACTGGCCACCACGTGATTGATAACGGCGTTGGCAATGAGTGCGACCATGACGATGGCCACGGATAGGGCCACGATGCGCGCGCGGAGGGAGGACAGCATAGTTGGATCTTTTTTGTTTGGCTCGTCGGGCGGATAGCTCTTGGAGCGGTGGGGGCGAAGGGTCCTGGCTCGCTCTTACGGCATTGTTGCCGGCGAATTTAGGACCGCCGGGCGGTCTATTTTCAAAGTGCGAAGAGCGCCATTCGGATATCCGGATAAAGCGTGATCTGGCTGTTCGGATATCCGGATGCCCGGCTTTTCCAGGTGTTTGGCATCGAAGTGGTGCGTCTGTTGGCATGGGCGGAGCCTGCCTCGCGCAAAAAAAGAAAGGCCTCCGAAGTGGAGGCCTATCGTCTTATCGTCTTTGTCAGGTCGTGGTCCGCGCGTGAGAGCGCTGTGTCTTTTCGCCCATCGAGCGCATGGAGCTTCACCCGTTAACGTGGTGGCAAGTGGCGGCAAGCCAATGGTCCGGAGGGTGAAGCGCACCGCCACACAGGCGTGCCGATATGCATGGTGGCGTGGCAAAAAAAAGAGCCCCGCGTGGGGCTCCATGGCGGCGCCGCGCAATCGGTGCACGGCATGCGGCCCGGCTCAGCGCTGATAGGCCGGCGGCAGGAACCCGGCAAAGCGTTGCTGCGTGGTCGCCTTGAATTCCGGCGACTGGTAAGCCTCGCGGATGTCCTTGACGAACGGCTTGCCGGTGTCCGCGGTGCGCACCGCAACCAGGTTCATGTAGTAGTCGGGAATCTTCTCCAGGCTCAGCGCTTCGGTCAGCTTCAGGCCGGAGGACAGCGCGAAGTTGCCATTGACGAAGGCGAAGTCCACGTCGTCGAGCGAGCGCGGCAGTTGCGCGGCTTCGAGCTGGATCAGCTTGAGCTTGTTCGGGTTGCCTTCGATGTCGCGCTCGCTGGCGCGGATCGGGTCGGTGCCGGCCTTGAGCGTGATCCAGCCGATCTGCTGGAGCATGGCGATGGCGCGTGCCAGGTTGGACGGATCATTCGGCAGCGACACCGACGCGCCCGGCTTCACTTGCGTCAGCGACTTGTGCTTGCGGCTGTAGATGCCGATGGGGGCGGTGGGGACCTGGATGACTTCGGACAATTGCAGCTTGCGGTCGCCGGAGAACTTCTTCAGGTAGGCCACGTGCTGGAAGGCATTGGCGTCGATGGCGCCATCGGCCAGCGCCAGGTTGGGCTGCACGTAGTCGCTGAACTCAACGATAGTGACCTTGTAGCCCTTTTTCTCCAGCAGCGGCTTGATGCCGTAGCGGATCTGGTCGGAGTAGGGGCCAGCGGTGGCGCCGAAGCGGATTTCCTTCTTGTCCGGATCAGCCGCGCCGGCCGTCTGGATCACGCCGAGCGCGAGCGCCGCGGCAATCAGTCGAATTCCGAAACCCAGTTTCATCTAAAGCTCCCCGTATTGTTTGTGTGCATCGTGGCTTACCGGGATGGCGGCAAGCAAGGATGCCCATTGTAGGGAAGTGCATACGTTCAAGGAACGAGTTATAACGCATGGTCTTATAACGCACTTGCATATGCCTGCAAGCGGGTTTGCAGGCGCTTTTGTGACGCTAACGGCCGTTGTGTCGCGGCATATGCATATGCAATCGGGTAGTAGTTGCGGGATAACCCGTATTGCGGTTATGATGGAACTGTCTCCTCCAATCCCACCAAGGAATTGGATTCGCGCCCGCCTCATTGGTGGGCGTTTTTATTTGTGCTGTCGTGCTGGAAAACACCACGGGCTCCGCTTCCAGTGGCTCCTAGCTAAGCCACCCCTCTCCCCGGCCCTCTCCCCCTGAGGGGAGAGGGAGAGACAGCCGTCGTCATGGCGCGCGGCTTTGGCCCGCTCGGCGGCTTCGGCAAATGCCTCAGGCTGCGGCCAGCGCGCGCTCCAGGTCTTCCAGCAGGTCGTCGATATGCTCGATGCCGATCGACAGGCGCACCATGTCTTCGCTGACGCCAGCGGCCTTGAGCTCGGCGGCGTCGAGCTGGCGGTGCGTGGTGGAGGCCGGATGGGTCGCCAGCGACTTGGCGTCGCCGATGTTGACCAGGCGGGTGAACAGTTGCAGGGCGTCCAGGAAGCGCGCGCCGGCTTCGCGGCCGCCGCTCTTCAGGCCGAATGACAGGATGCCGGGGCCGCGCCCGCCCAGGTAGCGCTGCACCAGCGCATGGTCCGGGTGCTCCGGCAGGCCGGCAAAGTTGACCCACTCCACCTTGGGGCTGGCCTTCAGGTGGCGTGCGACAGCCAGCGCGTTCTCGGTGATGCGGTCCAGGCGCAGCGCCAGGGTCTCGATGCCTTGCAGGATCAGGAAGGCATTGAACGGCGACAGCGCCGCGCCGGTATTGCGCAGCGGCACCACGCGGGCGCGGCCGATGTAGGCGGCGGCGCCGAGCGCTTCGGTGTAGACCACGCCGTGGTACGACACATCCGGCTCGTTCAGGCGCTTGAAGCGCGCCTTGTGCTCGGCCCACGGGAACTTGCCGCTATCGACAATGGCGCCGCCCACGCTGTTGCCGTGGCCGCCCAGGTATTTGGTGAGCGAGTGCACGACAATGTCCGCGCCATGCTCGAACGGACGGCACAGGTAGGGCGAGGGCACGGTGTTGTCCACGATCAGCGGGATGCCGTGGCTATGCGCCACCTTGGCGATGGCTTCGATATCGACGATGTTGCCCAGCGGGTTGCCCACCGACTCCACGAAAATCGCCTTGGTGCGCGCATCCACCAGGTCACCGAAGGCGGCCGGGTTGCGGCCGTCGGCAAAGCGGGTCTCGATGCCGGACAGCGGCAGCGTGTGCGCGAACAGGTTGTAGGTGCCGCCGTAGAGCTGGCTGGCCGAGATGATGTTGTCGCCGGCCTCGGCGATGGTCTGGATGGCATAGGTGATGGCCGCCATGCCGGACGCCAGCGCCAGCGCGCCCACGCCGCCCTCGAGCGCGGCCAGCCGCTGCTCCAGCACGTCGTTGGTGGGGTTCATGATGCGGCTGTAGATATTGCCGGGCACCTTGAGGTCGAACAGGTCGGCGCCGTGCTGCGCGTTGTCGAACGCATACGCAACGGTCTGGTAGATCGGCACGGCCACGGCACGCGTGGTGGGGTCCGGGGAGTAGCCGCCGTGAACGGCGATTGTCTCGATTTTCATGATGTCGTTGTCTTCTTGTTGGAATAAATACGCTCAGGAGCGGGCATGGTAGCAGTGGTGGTTCGCGTGTGTCATCCGGGGTGGACCGCGCGGACCCGCTCCGGATTCGGGCATAGGCCCCCTTACTGGCCGGCCAGGGGGAAGCTCGCCTGCCAGACGTTGTCCTTGACCTTGACGGCGGTGGGGATCAGTTTCTGCTCATGGAACAGGTCGGCCACCCGCTGCTGGGCGGCGATCACCTCCGGCGTCACCGGGGTGGCGCCATACGGCACGCGCTTGAGCCAGGTCTTCACGACCTGCGCGTCCAGGCCCACGGCAGGCGCGAGCAGGGCGGCTGTCTCGCCGGGGTTCTTCACCACCCACAGGCCGGTCGCGCGTAGTTGCTCCAGGATGGCATTGACCACTTGCGGCTGCGCCTTGACGAAGCCGTTGGCGGCTTCATAGAAGTTGAAGGGGGAGGGCACGCCTTCATAGTCGGCGATGGTGCGCACCTTCAGCGCCTTTTGCGCCAGCGCGTAGTACGGGTCCCAGACCACCCAGGCGTCCACGTTGCCGCTCTCGAAGGCGGCGCGCGCATCGGCGGGCGGCAGGTAGATCGGCTGGATGTCCTGCAGGGCCAGCCCATGCTTGTTCAGCAACTGCACCAGCAGGTAGTTGGAACTGGAGCCTTTTTGCAAGGCGATGCGCTTGCCGCGCAGGTCGGCCACCGAGCGGATGGGCGACGTCTCCAGCACGAACAGCGCCTCGTTGGTCTTGCCGCCCGGCTCTGCGCCCACGTAGACAAAGTTGGCGCGCGCCGCCTGGGCGAACACTGCCGGCGGCGCGCCGGTGTAGCCAAAGTCGATGCCGCCGGCATTGAGCGCCTCCAGCAACTGCTGGCCGGCGGGGAATTCCTTCCACTCCACCTTGAAGCCGAGCGGGGCGAGTTTTTTCTCCAGCGAGCCCTGCGCTTTGAGCACGGCCAGCAGGCCGGCCTTCTGGTAGCCCACGCGGACCGACGCGTCGGCGGCATGGCCGGCGGCGGACCAGGACAGCGCGGCGATGGCCAGGGCGCGGCCGACGACGGGTAGCCATTGACGGAAAGGATGCATTGCGATGTTCTCCGAAGTCGATGATGCGGTAGCAAGGGTCTGGGGTAGGGATGCGGCCCTATGGTTGCGAAATCGCGCGAGGAGGGGAACGAAGGTTATTGCATTTGGATAGAACCGCGGCGGGCGCCGCGCGGTGGCAAGCACGTTTCGGCGGTCCGTGGCATCCTGTTTTCCCGCCGCATTGCCGGCCGCACGCGCGTTGCGGTTTGTGCAGCTGCTTTCAAGGGAGCGCACCCCTGCGACACCTTGCCGCAGTCAAAAATGTCTCGGCTTAATTGGGTGTTGCCAGTGAGATGACGGAAGAAGCTGCATTGTCCGATTTTCCGAACAGTGTGTTCCGGATCACGGGTTTACCCTCAATGCTGCGATGCGGTAGATTCCCGGCCACGATGTCTGACGTACCGCGAACCTCACCCGAACACCCTGCTTGCCCACCAGGCAAGCTCGCCGGGCTGCGCCACGCCGACGTCCTGCTGTGTGGTCCGCCGCAGTCCCACTTTGATCCGTCCCACAAGGACCAAGCCAGGCTGCCGCTGATCGGCGCGTCCCCCGGCACACCGGTCGCTTGACCCGGATCTGACCCAGTTTCCCCCAAGCCTTAAGCCTGCCTCTTGCTCCCGCATCTGGCAGCAAAATCACGCCGCGCCGTCGCTGCCGTGGCCAACTCAACCAGTCGTGACATGAAGATACCCAAACTTCCGCGTTGGACGCGGCTAATGCCTTGCGCCGCCCTGCTCTTGCTGGCCGGATGCAACATGGCCGTGCTAGATCCGAAGGGCCAGATTGGCGCTGACGTCAAAAACATCATCCTGATCGCGACCTGGCTGATGTTGCTCGTGGTGGTGCCGGTGATCGTGCTGGTCTTCACCTTCGCCTGGAAGTACCGCGCCAGCAACAAGTCGGCCCGCTACGAGCCGGACTGGTCCCACTCGACCGGGATCGAAGTCGTGGTCTGGCTGATTCCCTGCCTGATCATCCTGGTGCTGGGCATCATCACGTGGAAGTCCTCGCACGACCTGGACCCCTACAAGCCCATCGAATCCAACGTCAAGCCGATCACCATCGAGGCGGTTGCGCTGAACTGGAAATGGCTGTTCATCTATCCGGACCTGGGCATCGCCACGGTCAACGAGATCGCGTTCCCGGTGAACACCCCCGTGAACTTCAAGATCACGTCGGATTCGATCATGAATTCCTTCTTCATCCCGCAACTGGGCAGCCAGGTGTACGCCATGGCGGGCATGGAGACCAAGCTGCACCTGATCGCCAGCGAGACCGGCGCGTTCGACGGCATGTCGGCCAACTACAGCGGCGGCGGCTTCTCGGGCATGAAGTTCAAGGCCAGGTCGGTGTCGAACTTCGACTTCGAGGCGTGGGTCAAGCAGGTCCGCGCCTCGTCGAGCCAGCTGACCCTGGCTGACTACAGCGCGCTGGCCAAGCCCAGCGAGGCGAATCCCGTGGCGCTGTACGCCAAGGTCGATCCGCAGCTGTACCACGGCATCCTGCACAAGTACATGGACGGCGCCGGTGGCGCTATCGCCGGCAACGGCACCTCGTTTGGTCCCGTCTGCACCTCGCGCAACACCCTCGGCGTGAGCCAGGTGTCCATGGCCGCGCCCGCTACGCCGGCGCCGGGCTCGAATTCCTAGGAGTAGAGATGTTTGGCAAATTGAGTTTGGATGCCATCCCGTTCCACGAGCCCATCATCATGGGCACGTTGACGATGGTAGCGCTGGGTGGCGTGGCGCTATGCGCGCTGATCACCTATTTCGGCAAGTGGAAATGGCTGTGGAACGACTGGTTCACTTCGGTCGACCACAAGAAGATCGGCATCATGTATTCCGTGGTTGCGCTGATCATGCTGCTGCGCGGCTTTGCCGACGCCATCATGATGCGTACCCAGCTGGCGTTGTCCACCAACGGCTCGCCGGGCATCCTGCCGCCTGAGCACTACGATCAGATCTTCACCGCCCACGGCGTGATCATGATCTTCTTCGTGGCGATGCCGCTGATGACGGGCCTGATGAACCTGGTCGTGCCGCTGCAGATCGGCGCGCGCGACGTGGCCTTCCCGTTCCTCAATACGCTGAGCTTCTGGCTGTTCGTTGCCGGCGCGATGCTGGTCAATGTCTCGCTGGGCGTCGGCGAGTTCGCGCGCACCGGCTGGCTGGCCTATCCGCCGCTGTCCGGCATTGCGTACAGCCCTGGCGTGGGGGTGGACTACTACCTCTGGAGCTTGCAGATCTCGGGCCTGGGCACCTTGCTGACCGGCGTCAACTTCCTGGTGACCATCCTCAAGATGCGCGCCCCGGGCATGACCCTGATGCGCATGCCGGTGTTTACCTGGACCGCGCTGTGCACCAACGTGCTGATCATCGCCGCGTTCCCGGTGCTGACCGTCACGCTGGGCCTGCTGGGCCTTGACCGCTACCTGGGCATGCACTTCTTCACGAACGAAATGGGCGGCAACGCCATGATGTACGTGAACCTGATCTGGATCTGGGGCCACCCCGAGGTGTACATCCTGGTCCTGCCGGCATTCGGCATCTTCTCGGAAATCATCTCGACGTTCTCCGGCAAGAAGCTGTTCGGCTACAAGGGCATGGTCTACGCGACCTGCGCCATCATGGTGCTGTCGTTCCTGGTCTGGCTGCACCACTTCTTCACGATGGGCTCCGGCGCCAACGTGAATGCGTTCTTCGGCATCACCACCATGATCATCTCCATCCCGACCGGGGTGAAGATCTTCAACTGGCTGTTCACCATGTACCGCGGCCGTGTGCAGATGACCACGCCCGTGCTGTGGACGCTGGGCTTCATGGTCACCTTCGTGATCGGCGGCATGACCGGCGTGCTGATGGCAGTGCCGGCGGCTGACTTCGTGCTGCACAACAGCCTGTTCCTGATCGCCCACTTCCACAACGTGATCATCGGTGGCGTGCTGTTCGGCTACATCGCCGGCATTACCTACTGGTTCCCGAAGGCGTTCGGCTTCAAGCTCGACGAGCGCCTGGGCAAGTACGCGTTCTGGTGCTGGATCATTGGTTTCTACCTGGCCTTCATGCCGCTGTACGCGCTGGGCTTCATGGGCATGACCCGTCGCCTGAACCACACCGACAATCCGGCGTGGAACCCGTACCTGTACGTGGCAGTGATCGGCGCCGCGTTTGTCGGCCTGGGCATCCTGTTCCAGGTCCTGCAGATCGTGGTCAGCGTGCGCCGCCGCAAGGAACTCCTCGACGTGACGGGCGACCCCTGGGGTGGCCGTACGCTGGAGTGGGCAACGTCGTCGCCGCCGCCGTTCTACAACTTCGCGCACACCCCGGTGGTGCGTGACCTGGACGCGTTCGCCGACATGAAGGCGCGTGGTGAAGTGCCGCAGCAACAAGCGCACTACGAGCAGATCCACATGCCGAAGAACACCGGCGCCGGCTTCTACATCGGTGCCTTCAGCCTGGTGCTGGGCTTTGCCCTGACCTGGCATATCTGGTGGCTGGCGGCGGTAGGCCTGGTTGGCATGATCGTCAGCTTTATCTTCCGCAGCAACGACGACCACATCGACTACTACGTGCCCGCGCACGAAGTCCAGGCGGTCGAAACGAGCCATTTCCAGCGCATTGCGTCACAGGCCTGAACCATGACGACTGAAGTCCTACAGCGTTATCCCGCGCATGGCGCCACCGAGGCGCATGCCCACTCGCACGATCATTCGCACGATCACGCCCATCACGACACCAGCGCCAACACGGTGTTTGGTTTCTGGGTGTACCTGATGAGCGACTGCATCATCTTCGCCGGGTTGTTCGCCGCGTTCGCGGTGCTGCGCGGCGAAGTGGCAGGCGGCCCGTCGGGCAAGGAACTGTTCGAGCTGAACTACGTCCTGGTCGAGACCTTCCTGCTGTTGTTCAGCAGCTTGACCTCGGGCATGGCAATGATCTCGCTGCATAACGGCCAGCGTGCCCGCCTGCAGTTCTGGCTCGGCATCACGTTCTTGCTGGGCGTGGCGTTCATCGGCATGGAAATCAACGAGTTCCATCACATGATCGCCGAGGGCGCAGGCCCCGAGCGCAGCGCCTTCCTGTCGTCGTTCTTCACGCTGGTCGGCACCCACGGCCTGCACGTGGCGAGCGGCCTGCTGTGGATGGCCGTGCTGATGTGGCAGATCTCCCGCAAGGGCCTGACCGCGACCATGACCAAGCGCCTGGCCTGCTTCGCCTTGTTCTGGCACTTTCTGGACATCGTCTGGATCGGCGTGTTCACCGTGGTCTACCTGATGGGAGCGATGTAATGGAACATAGCAACGTCTCTGCCGCCGTCGCCCACGACGCGCACGGCACCACGTCCGCGGGCGCCAGCCATGGCAGCGTCAAGTCGTATGTGATCGGCTTCGTGCTGGCGGTGATCCTGACCGTCATCCCGTTCAAGCTGGTGATGGGCGGCACGCTGGACGCCTCGACCACGCTGGCTGTGATCCTGGGCCTGGCCGTCGTGCAGATCGTCGTGCACCTGATCTACTTTCTGCACCTGGACAGCTCGTCGGAGCAGCGCTGGAACGTGATGGCCCTGGCCTTCACCGCGCTGATCCTGCTGATCGTGGTGGCGGGCTCGCTGTGGATCATGCACAACATGAACGCCAATATGATGGTGCATTGAGCGTTAAGCTTCAATGCTGACGACAAAGGCGGCCTTCGGGCCGCCTTTGTCGTTTCAGGCTTCGGTGTCTGGCCAGCCAGGCCCGTCAGGCCACCTGCCGCGCGCCGCCGAACGCACGCGGATGCGCCGGCCGCGCCAGGCCCAGGTGCTCGCGCAAGGTGCTGCCCTCGTAGCGCTCGCGAAACAGCCCGCGCCGGCGCAGCTCCGGCAGCACCAGTTCGATGAAGTCGTCGAGGCCGCCCGGCAGCCATGGCGGCATGATGTTGAAGCCGTCGGCGGCGCCGCCTTCGAACCAGGCTTGCAGCTGATCGGCGATGCTCTCGGCGGTGCCATGGATGGACCAGTGCCCGCGCGCGGTAGCCACGCGCAGGTAGAGCTGGCGAATGGTCAGTCCCTCGCGCCGGGCTAGCCCGGTCACCAGCTGGAAACGGCTCTTGGCGCCGTTGGGCTCGGGCAGGTCGTCGGGCAGCGGCCCGTCGAGCGGGTAGCCGGAGAGATCCACGCCGCCGAGGTTCTGCGACAGCAGGGCCAGCCCCACGGCTGGATGGATCAGGCTTTGCAGCGCCTCGAATTTCTCCTTCGCTTCGGCTTCGCTGCGCCCGATCACGGGGAACACGCCCGGCATGATCTTGAGCTGGTCGGGTGTGCGGCCATAGCGCGCCAGCCGGCCTTTCAGGCCCTGGTAAAAGGCCTGGGCGTCTTCCAGCGACTGCTGCGCGGTAAAGATGACCTCCGCCGTGCGCGCTGCCAGCTCCTGTCCGGCCTCGGACGAGCCCGCTTGCACGATGACCGGATGGCCCTGCGGCGGGCGTGACACGTTGAGCGGCCCGCGCACCTGGAAGTGCTTGCCGTGGTGATCCAGTGCGTGCAGCTTGTCGGGCGCGAAATGCAGGCCGCTTTCCTTGTCGTAGAGAAAGGCGTCGTCTTCCCAGGTGTCCCAAAGCCCTGTCACCACATCCACGAACTCCCCGGCGCGCGCGTAGCGCTCGGCGTGCTCGGGGTGCTTGTCCAGGCTGAAGTTGCGCGCCTCGGCGTCGGACCACGAGGTCACCACATTCCAGCCGGCGCGGCCACCGCTCAGGTGATCGAGCGAGGCGAACTTGCGCGCGACGTGAAAGGGCTCGTTGTAGGTGGTGGAGACGGTGGCCACCAGGCCGATGCGCTCGGTCACCGCGGCCAGTGCCGAGAGCAGCGTCAGCGGCTCGAAGCTGGCGGCGCGCGCCGTGCGGGGCAGGGTGGCGTCGTCAAGCGCGCGGATTGCGACGCCGTCGGCGAGAAAGATCGTATCGAACTGCGCGGCCTCGGCGCTTTGCGCCAGCCGCACATAGTGCGCAAGATTCTGCCCGGCGTCGGCCTGCGCGCCGGGGTGGCGCCAGCCGGCCACATGGTGACCGGTGGCTTGCAGGAAGGCGCCGAGCCTGAGCTGGCGCTTATATGCGGGTTGGCTCATCCGTGGCTCCCTTATGCGGCGGCGCGTGCCGGCGCCGCGTGGTTGGCCGGCTCGGCTTGCTTGGGCGCGGCGGACTTCACCGATACGCTGCGGCGTCCGTCCACGCTGACCGGCACATCGCCCGCGATGGTCACGCGGCGTACCACGCGTTTCGCATCGCCGTAGTCATTGATGGCGTAGTGCTGGGTGGCGCGGTTGTCCCAGATCGCCACGTCGTTGGCGCGCCAGCGCCAGCGCACCGTGTTCTCGAGGCGATGGACGTGGTCTTGCAGTACGCTGAGCAGATGCTGCGAATCGGAGGACGAGTAGCCAAGCAGCTTCTTCACGAAATGCCCCAGCACCAGCGTGCGCTCGCCGGTTTCCGGGTGCACGCGCACCACCGGATGCTCGGTCTCGTAAATGGCGGCGGTGAAGACCTCGCGGTAGCGCTTGATGGCTTCGGTGCTGACCGTGTTGCGGGTGGCGGCGTAATCGTAGTCGTTGGTGTGCAGCGCCCAAAGGCGGTCGGCCAGTTCGCGCAGCGCCTCGGGCAGATCCTGGTAGGCCGCGGCCGTATTGGCCCAAACGGTGTCGCCGCCGGCGGCGGGAATGACCACGCCGCGCAGCACGGACACCTGCGGGTAGGCCAGGTCGAAGGTCACATCGGTATGCCACGAGTTGGCGCGGCCGCCGTGCTCGGAATCGAGTTCGAGCAGGAACCGCGTGCCGTCGCGCGAGGGCACGGTGGGGTGGGGCACGGGCGTGCCGAACAGGCTGGCAAAGCCCTCCTGGGCTTTGTCGTCCAGGTGGTCCTGGTCGCGCAAGAACAGCACCTTGTGGCGCAGCAGCGCGGCGCGCACGGCGCCGAACGTGGTGGCGTCGAGGTCCGGCGCCAGCTTGAGTCCGCGGATCTCGGCGCCGATGCGTCCGGCTACCGGGTGGATGTCTAGCTTGACTTGTGTTGCGGCTTGCTGCTGGGTCATCTGGGATTCTCCTGTGGGCGAGGGGCGCGATTCAGATTCAGATTCAGATCGCGAACTGGATATGGGGTGGCAGCCGGTCGGTGGTTTCCGGATCGGGTTCGCGCTTGATGGGTGCCTGCGCGAGATCGGCCAGGCGCCCGGTGAATTCCTGCAGCACGTCGTCCTTGACGCGCGCGAAGCCCAGCGCGGCGCGGTCGCGCGGATGGGCCAGCGGCACCGGCAGGATGCGCCGGATGCGCCCGGGCCGCGGCTCCATCACCACCACGCGATCGCCCAGGTAGATGGCTTCTTCGACATCGTGCGTGACCAGGATCATGGTGATGCCCTCGGCCTGCCAGATGCGGTGCAGCTCCTGCTGCAGGTAAGCGCGGGTCAGGGCGTCGAGCGCGCCGAAGGGCTCGTCGAGCAGCAGGATCTCCGGGCGCGTGACCAGCGCGCGGGCAATGGCCACGCGCTGGGACATGCCGCCCGATAGCTGGTGGGGGAACGCGGTCTCGAAGCCGGACAGCCCCACCAGCGCGATATGCTCGCGCACCGTGCGGCGCTTCTCGGTCTCGGTCAGGCTGGCGTTGAGCAGCGCCGTGCGGATGTTCTGCTCCACCGTCAGCCACGGGAACAGCCGGTGCTCCTGGAACACAATGCCGCGGTCCAGGCTGGTGCCCAGCACGCGCTTGCCGTCGAGCAGGATCTCGCCCTTGTAGTCCTCCTCCAGCCCCACCACCAGCCGCAGCAGGGTCGATTTGCCGCAGCCGCTGGCGCCGACGATGCTGACGAACTCGCCGGGGGCGATGGATAGCGTGATGTCTTCGAGGACGGGCAGGGGCTTGCCCTTGACTTCGTATTGCTTGCGCAGGTGCGCGATATCGAGCGTGCCGGCTCGGGCCATGACAGGTCTCCGGGATGGATTCAGAAGCAATGGGTTCAGAAGCAATGGGTTCGGGATCAGAAGGCGGCGACCGAGCGCCCGCGCCACGCCAGCAGGCGGCGCTCGATGCGGCTGGCGATCCAGTTCAGCGTAAAGCCGACCAGCCCGACCACGATCACGCCGAAGATCACCAGGTCCATCCAGAAATTCTCGCGGCCATCGGTCAGGGTGTTGCCGATGCCCTTGCCGGACACCAGCATGTACTCGGCGCCGAGCGTGGCCAGCCAGGCGTAGATCAGCGCCAGGTGGATGCCGGCGAAGATCGACGGCGAGGCCGACGGCAGCACCACGCGCAGCAGCACCTGCCGGCGCGAATACTTCAATACGTTGGCCACTTCCAGCAGATCGGCGGGCACGGCGCGGATTCCCTCGAAGGTGTTGAGCACCACGGGGAAGAAAGCCGCGAGCGACAGGTACACCACCTTGGCGGTGTCGCCCAGCCCGAACCAGACCGAGATCAGCGGGATCCAGGCGAACAGCGAGATCTGCTTGATGGTGTGGAACGTCGGCCCCACCAGTTGCTCGAACAGGCGCGACAGCCCCAGCGCGGTGCCGAACAACAGGCCCACGCTGGCACCCAGCGCGAAGCCGGCGACGTCGCGCCACAGGCTGGCCGACAGCGCGGCCAACAGCGCGCCGCTGCGCACCTGCTCCACCGCCGTGGCCCAGACCTTGGACACCGGCACCAGCAGCGGCGACGTGCTCCAGCCAAAACGCACAGCGGCCCACCACAGGATGACCAGGCCGACAGGAAGCACCCAGCCGCGCAATGCGCGCGGGAGGCGAAGGGCGCGCGGGTTGCCGGAATTCGTTACCGGCGTCGTGGAGGCATCGGCCATGTTGTTTTCCTTTGCTGTTGTTTCGCGCCGCAACTCAGAGCCCCGGCTTGCGCCAGCGCAATACCGCACGCTCGGCCAGCGCCAGCACCTTGTCCAGCGCGAAGCCCACCACGCCTACCACGATCACCGCGGCAATCACCATGTCGAGCTGGAACAGCTGCCGGCCGTACACGATCATGTAGCCCAGCCCTTCGGAGGAGGCCAGCAGCTCCACCACCACCAGCGCCAGCCACGCGTGCGTCAGGCCGTAGCGGATGCCGCTCCAGATCGGCGCGGCGGCGGCGGGAAATACCACCCGCGACAGCAGCTGCCAGCGGGTGAAGCGCAGCACCCGCGCCACCTCGATATAGCGCGTGGGCACGTTCTGGATGCCCTTGTAGGTATTGAGCGCGATCGGTACCAGCGAGGCCTTGGCAATCAGGATGATCTTGAGCGCTTCGTCAATGCCGACCAGCAGCATCAGCAGCGGCAGCCAGCCCAGCACGGGCACCTGGCTGAAGGCCTTGAAGGTCGGATAGACGTAATCGCGCAAGCTGGGCGACAGGCCCATCGCCACGCCCAGCGCCAGCCCGCCGGCCAGGCCCAGCGCAAAGCCGCCCGCCACGCGCAATGCGCTGACGGCCAGGTTGGCCTGCAGCTCGCCGCTCTGGTACAGCTCGGTGAGCGTGTGCCAGACGGTGTCGGGGGTGGGCAGCACCTGCGGCGGAATCCACGCGAGGCGCGCCGCCACGTACCAGATCAGCAGCAGCGTCAGCGGCACCGGCCAGGCCAGCAGCCACGCGGCATGCTGCCGGGTGGGCCGCCAGCCGTGCAACCGCTTGCCACGCTGCGCGGGGGCGGTGCCCGCCGCGGCCGGCAGCGCCAGGGTATCGTTGGCTGCCATCGCGTCAGGCTCCGAGGATCTTGCCGTTGGGCTGGTAGACCGGCCAGTAGCTCTGCAGGCTCAGGTCGTTCAGCGCGGCCTTCAGGAAGCTCGGGTCGATCCACTGGTCCACGTCGAACTTCGCGCGGGAGAGCCGCAGGCGGTACGCCTGCTCGGTGGCGTCCTTGTAGCGGCTCACCAGGAAGGGGTCGAAGTTCGGGTTCAGCCGCACGCGCAGCGGTTCGCCTTCGTAGTCTTCTTTCCAGTGCTCGTAGGGCGTGCCGGCGCGCGCCCAAGTACGCAGCACGTCCTCGCGGTTCTTTTCGTCGGAGGCCCAGCGTGCGGCCTGCACCGCGGTCTTGACCAGTTGCCGGGTGGCTTCGGGGTACTTGCTGGCGAACGCATCGGTCACCAGCACATGGCTCTGGCGCGTGTAGATCGGCGATTGGTTTTTGCTGGAGTACAGGATGCGCACCGCGCCCTTGTCGCGCAGGCGCAGGATATCCATGGCGCCGATGGCGCCGTCGATATCCCGCGTGGTGAGCGCGGCCAGGTAGCCCGCGGTGTCCAGGTTCAGCAAGCGCAGGTCCTTCTCGGCCAAGCCGTTGGCCTCAAGCAGGCGCAATGCCGGCAGATGCATATTGGTGCCTTTGAACAGCGACACGCGCTTGCCGCGCAGGTCCGCCACCGTCTTGAGCGGGGAGTCGGGCGGCACGCCGATATAGATGTTGGTGCGCACGCCCGTGGCCAGTATCAGCCGCGTCTTGAGGCCGGCGGCGCGCGCCACGATGGCGGGCAGGTCGCCCTGCATCGCAAAATCGAGCTGGTTGGTGCTGATGGCTTCGTTCACGGCCGGCCCCGCGCCCTTGAAGAACAGCCATTCGATGCGCGTGCCTGATGGCTTGAACGCGTCTTCCAGCCAGCCGCGCGCGTGCGCGATGGCCATGGAGCTGCCCGCGAAAGTGGGCGGCGTGCCGGTGGCCGGCTGCGCCACGCCAATGCGGATCACGTCCGGCCGCGCCGCGCCCGGCGCGCCAAATACGCTGAGCGAGCCAGTGGACGCGGCGGCACCCAGGCCGGACACTGCAAGGCGTTTAAGAAGGGTACGTCGCGTGATTGCCATCGTGGATGTGGTCCTGTGTCTTGTGCTCGTGGGGAAGAATTCCACCAACGGCTCTCAAGATACGCGGCGCCATCGGCACGGCAGAACGAATGTTTCTGCTCTTGGATATGGCCTGCGCGCATATGCACCACAGATGGCGATGGTGACGCGGCAACGCATATGGGCATGCGCTTTCCTTCGTTCCGTGAGGCGGCGCGGTGGCATAGAGTGCGCCATTTTCGCTATGTGCAGAACGCACAAGGGCTGAGCCAATGACCAGCAACAACGAAAGGAACGGGCAGCCGCAGCCCGGCCGGCGCCGCTTCCTGCGCCAGGGCGCGGGCCTGGGTGGCGTGGCGCTCGCTGCCGGTGCGCCCGCCCCCGCGCAGGCCGAAGTACTGACGGTGCCGCCGTGGACCCGCACGCCCGGCGAGCCGGTGCTGTGGCACGCCTACGGCCAGCCCTCCGCGTTCGAGAAGAACGTGATCCGGCGCAATCGCGGCCCCGCGCCGATGCCCGGCGCGAACTCCTCCATGACGCCGCTGCAGGACCTGCGAGGCATCATCACGCCCACGGGCCTGGTGTTCGAGCGCCACCACGCCGGCATCCCGCAGATCGATCCGGCGCAGCACCGCCTCGCGGTGCATGGCCTGGTGGAGCGCCCGCGCATCTTCACCATGGACGACCTGGTGCGGCTGCCATCGGTCTCGCGCATCCACTTCCTGGAGTGCTCAGGCAATACCGGGCGCGAATGGCGCGCGCCCAGCGCCACTTCCGTGCAGATCAGCCACGGCTTGCTGTCGTGCTGCGAATGGACGGGCGTTGCGCTGTCCGTCGTGCTGGAGGAGGTGGGCGTGCGCCCCGACGCCGCCTGGCTGCTGGCCGAGGGCGCCGATTCCGCCACCATGACGCGCAGCGTGCCGATGGCCAAGGCGATGGAAGACGCGCTGCTGGTCTATGCGCAGAACGGCGAGATGCTGCGGCCCGAGCACGGCTATCCGCTGCGGTTGTTCCTGCCTGGCTTCGAGGGCAATATGAGCATCAAATGGCTGCGCCGGCTCAAGCTCGGCCGCGCGCCCTTCATGACGCGCGAAGAGACATCCAAGTACACGGATTCATTGCCGGACGGCAGCGCGCGCCAGTTCACTTTCATGATGGACGTGAAGTCCGTGATCACCTTCCCCGCGCCGGACAACCGGCTGCGCGACAAAGGCTTTTACGAAATCTCCGGCCTGGCCTGGTCCGGCTACGGCCGCATCCGGCGCGTGGAAGTGTCGGTGGACGGCGGGCGCAACTGGCGCGAGGCGCAGTTGCAGGACCCCGTGCTGGACCGCGCGCTCACGCGCTTTCGCCTGCCATGGCGCTGGGAGGGCGGCCCGGCCGTGCTGCAAAGCCGCGCCATCGACGAGGCGGGCAATGTGCAGCCCTTGCCGGACCAGCTGGTGGCCGCGCGCGGCTATGAGTCCACCTACCACTACAACGCCATACAAGCCTGGCGCGTCAGCGCCGACGGGAGCATTGCCAATGCGCGCGCTTGAATCCCACCGTACCCACATTGCCGCCACCGTGCTGGCGATGGCCGCGGTCTGCGCGCAGGCACAGGCGCAAACCTACGGCCTAGGCTTGCTGGCCAGCGAGCGCGATCTCGCCGGCTGGAACATCGATGTCACGCCAGATGGCGCCGGGCTGCCGCCAGGCAGCGGCAGCGTGACGCTTGGCAAGCAGGTCTACGAGAACCAGTGCGCCGCGTGCCACGGCTTGAAAGGAGAGGGCAAGCCGGCCGATGCGCTGGTCGGCGGGCACGGCAGCCTGAAAGGCGCTGGCGCGAACGGCAAGCCGCCGTTGAAGACCATCGGCAGCTTCTGGCCGTATGCGACGACAGTGTTCGACTTCATCAACCGGGCCATGCCATACAACGCGCCGCAGAGCCTCAAGGCGGATGAGGTCTATGCCGTCACCGCGTATCTGCTGCACCTGAACGGCATCGTGCCGGCGGATGCCGTGCTGGATGCACGCACGTTGCCGCAGGTGCGCATGCCGAATCGCGACGGCTTCGTCGCGGACGCCCGGCCCGATACGGCGAATGTGCCTTGCCGCCGCAGCTGTGGTGCACCGGCACGCTGAGACTACGCTGAAATCACGCGAGGCACCCATATGCGATAAGCGAATAAGCGGCAGCGATTACATTCGTTGACCGCTCCAGTCCGAGGTCACTACAGTGCAAAGCTTAAGAACAAGCGGTGCAGGTCTGCCTGTTGCCTTGAGCAGCCAGGCGCGGTGCCGCGCGCGTTTCGCTACACACTTTCGGTCCCCCGCTCAAGAGCCTGTCATGACGATTGGAATCCACCCGGCCTCAATTTCCCGTGCCACCGCGCCTGCTGCTGCCACCGGCAGTGCCCGGTTCGAGATCCGCCCTTTCGATGCGCCGCTGGGCGCCGAGATCGTTGGCCTGGACCTGGCCGAGCCGCTGTCTGCGGAAGACTTCGCCCGCATCCACCGCGCGCATCTCGACTACCACGTGGTGGTCTTGCGTGATCAGCGCATTACGCCCGCGCAGCAGATTGCGTTCAGCCGCCGCTTTGGCCCGCTGCAGATCCATGTGCTGCACCAGTTCCAGCTTGCCAACCACCCCGAGATCCTGATCGTCTCCAACGTGCTCAAGGACGGCAAGCCGATCGGGCTGGGCGATGCCGGGCATTTCTGGCATTCCGATCTCTCGTACAAGGAAAAGCCCAGCCTGGGCTCGCTGCTGCATGCCCGGGAATTGCCGGCCGAGGGCGGCGACACCTTGTTCGCCAACATGCACCTGGCCTGGGAAACGCTGCCCGCGCATCTCAAGGCGAAGGTGGATGGGCTCAAGGCCGAGCATACCTACCTGGCCAAATACGCCGAGCTGCAACAGCGCAGCCCATGGCGTCCCAACCTGACGCCCGAGCAGATCGCGCAGGTGGCCCCCGTGCTGCAGCCGGTGGTGCGCACGCACCCGGAGACCGGACGGCGCGCGCTGTTCGTCAGCGAGCATTTCACCACGCGCATCACCGGGCTGCCCGAAGACGAAAGCCGCGACCTGCTGGCGCAACTGTTCGCGCATAGCGTCAAGCCCGAGCATATCTACCGCCACGCCTGGCAGGAGCATGACCTGGTGTTCTGGGACAACCGCTCGCTGCTGCATCTGGCAGCAGGCTGCCCGCAGGCCATGCGCCGCGTGATGTACCGCACGACCATCGAAGGCGATCTGCCCGTCTGAGCGGCACGCATCGCGCGCGGCAGGCTGGCCTGGCCCGCCCTGCGCGCTACCGAATTCACCGTATCCGCGGTATCCACAGTATCCGCAATACCCGCAATACCCACCGGAGTCCCGTATGTCCCTGCTACGTTCCCGTCTTTTCTCCGCCCGCTGGCCGCGTGGCGTCGTCGCGCTGACGCTCGCCGCCGGCATGGCGGCCACGGGCGCGGCCCACGCGGAAGGGAAGATCCGCATCGCCGAGCAGTTCGGCGTGGTCTACCTGCTGCTCAATGTGGCGCGCGACCAACAACTGATCGAGAAGCAAGGCAAGCAGCAGGGCGTGGACGTCAAGGTGGAATGGACCCAGCTCTCCGGCGGCGCCGCCGTCAACGACGCGCTGCTGTCCGGCGCCATCGATATCGCCGGCGCGGGCGTTGGCCCCTTGCTGACGGTGTGGGACCGCACGCACGGCAAGCAGAACGTGAAGGGCGTGGCATCGCTGGGCAACTTCCCTTACTACCTGGTCAGCAACAATCCCAAGGTCAAGACCATCGCCGACTTCACCGACAAGGACCGCATCGCGCTGCCCGCGGTATCGGTATCGGTGCAGTCGCGCGTGCTGCAACTGGCCGCGGCCAAGCAATGGGGCGACAAGGCGTTCAACCGGCTGGACAAGTGGACGGTGGCGGTGCCGCATCCCGATGCGGCTGCGGCCATCATCGCCGGTGGCACCGAGATCAGCGGCCATTTCGGCAACCCGCCGTTCCAGGAGCAGGAGCTGGCCGGCAATCCCAATGCGCGCATCGTGCTGAACTCGTATGACGTGCTGGGCGGCCCCAGCTCGGCCACGGTGCTTTATGCCACCGATAAATTCCGCAACGACAACCCCAAGACCTACCGCGCCTTTGTCGATGCGCTGGCCGAGGCGGCCAGGTTCGCCACCGCCAATCCGGAAGCCGCCGCCGATCTGTATATCCGCGTCAACAAGGCCAGGATCGATCGCGCGCTGCTGGTCAGGATCCTGAAGAACCCGCAGGTGCAGTTCAAGGTCGCGCCGCAGAACACCTTTGCGCTGGCCGAGTTCATGCACCGGGTGGGCGCTATCCGCAACCAGCCGAAATCCTGGCAGGATTATTTCTTCCAGGATCCGGTCACCGCGCAGGGCAGCTGACATGACCGCGCAACCTTCCCCGCTGCGCGTGGTTTGCGCGCGAGCTGCCCCGGCGCCGCTGTTGCAGGTCGACGGCGTCTCGCTGGAATACCGCACCCCCGAGCGCGTGGTGCGCGCCACCCATCAGGTCAGCTTCGATGTCCATGCGGCTGACCGCTTTGTGCTGCTCGGCCCGTCGGGCTGCGGCAAGTCGACCTTGCTCAAGGCCGTGGCGGGCTTCGTTGCGCCGTGCGAGGGCGAGATCCGGATCGAGGGTGCGCCCGTCAGCGCGCCTGGCCCCGACCGCATCGTGGTGTTCCAGGAGTTTGACCAGTTGCCGCCCTGGAAGACGGTGCGGCAGAACGTGATGTTCCCGCTCATGCAGTCGCGCGGCATGTCGCGCCGCGAGGCATCCGAATGCGCGCTGCATTTCCTCGACAAGGTGGGGCTGGCGAATTTTGCCGACGCGTATCCGCACACCCTGTCGGGCGGCATGAAGCAGCGCGTGGCGATTGCCCGCGCGCTGGCGATGCGCCCCACGGTGCTGCTGATGGACGAGCCTTTTGCCGCGCTGGATGCGCTCACGCGCCGGCGCATGCAGGAGGAGTTGCTGGCGCTGTGGCACGACGCCACCTTTACGCTGCTGTTTGTCACGCATTCGATCGAAGAGGCGCTGGTGGTGGGCAGCCGCATCCTGCTGCTGTCGCCGCATCCGGGGCGCGTGCGCGCCGAGCTCAACAGCCACCAGTTCGACCTGGCCAGCCAGGGCGGGGCGCAGTTCCAGGCTACCGCGCAACGCATCCACCATCTGCTGTTCGACGAGACGCCGCACCCGGCGCCGTCGCCGGCGCGCACCGCGCAGGCGCGCTGAGCCCCTGCCAGGATCGACCATGACGAGCACGCACACGAGCACAAACACGAGCACGACATCTTTTTCCGCCACCACGGTGGTCCGCGCCGAATACGAGCGCAAGCTCGATCCCTTCACCGCGCTGCCGGTCGCGCGCGCCTTGCCCTGGCCGCAGCGCCTGTGGCAGCAAGGCTGGCTGCGCAAGACGCTGATCCTGGTGGCGCTGGCCTGCCTGTGGGAACTCATTGCCCGCGTGCAGGACAACGATCTGCTGTTCCCGAGTTTCCTCGCCACCGCAAGGGCTTTCGTCGAGGGCATCGGCAGCGGCGAGTTGCTGGCCAAGGCTGGCATCTCGCTGTCGGTGCTATTGCAAGGCTATGCCGGCGGCATCGTGCTGGCCTTCGTGCTGACCACGCTGGCGGTGTCCACCGAACTGGGGCGCGACGTGCTGGACACGCTCACCTCCATGTTCAACCCGCTGCCGGCCATCGCGCTGCTGCCGCTGGCGCTGCTGTGGTTTGGCCTTGGCAGCAAGAGCCTGGTGTTCGTGCTGATCCATTCGGTGCTGTGGCCGCTGGCGCTCAACACCTATGCGGGCTTTCGCGGGGTGCCGGCCACCTTGCGCATGGCCGGGCGCAACTACGGCCTGCGCGGACTGCGCTATGTGCTGCTGATCCTGGTGCCCGCCGCGCTGCCGGCCATCCTGTCCGGGCTGAAGATCGGCTGGGCCTTTGCCTGGCGCACGCTGATCGCGGCGGAGCTGGTGTTTGGCGCGTCGTCGGGCAAGGGCGGGCTGGGCTGGTACATCTTCCAGAACCGCAATGAGCTGTACACCGACCGCGTCTTCGCCGGCCTGGCCATGGTGATCCTGATCGGGCTGCTGGTGGAGAACCTGGTGTTCAGGACGCTGGAGCGTGTGACCGTGCGCCGCTGGGGCATGCAGCACTGAGGCTGGCGGCGGCGGGCAATAGTGCTGTTTTCGGCACGCATGTGGCGCGAGGGGAGGCTTCAGGGGTCGACCTGAGGCGGCAGAACCCGCTCGCTCAAGCCCAGGCGCTCCAGCACGCGGCCGGCGGCATTCGCCACGCTGTCGCCATGCGGGGGCATGATCAGGTGCGCGGTCTCGCGATACAGCGGGTCGCGCACCTGGAACAGCGCTTCCAGCGTGGCGCGCGGGTTGGCGACCTGCAGCAAAGGGCGGTTGCGGTTGCGCCGCGTGCGGTGCCACAGCTCGGCGGGCGAGGCGCACAGGTAGATCACGCAGCCGCGCGAGCGCAGCATCTCGCGGTTTTCCGGGCGCAGCACGGCGCCGCCGCCGGTGGCCATCACGATGCCGCGGCGCTGGCTGAGCTCATCCAGCACCCGGCTTTCGCGCTCGCGAAAGCCTTCTTCGCCTTCCAGCTCGAAGATCGTGGGTATCCGCACGCCGCAACGTGCCTCGATTTCGTGGTCGGAATCGAAAAAAGGCAGCCCGAGCCGGCGCGCCACCGTCTTGCCGATGGTGGTCTTGCCGGCGCCCATGAAGCCAACGAAGAAGAGGTTATCGAAATCCAAGTTTGCGTTGAGCCGTTTTCGGCTCCGGATCCGGTCTTCTCTACGGTAGCACGAGATGCGTGGCGATCAAAACGGAGGGCGGTAAAAAGCTCATGCCAGGCCGAGCAGCCGGCGTGCCTCTTGCGGTGTGGCCACGGCGCGGCCGTACTGCGCGCACAACTCAGCCACCCGGCCCACCAGCTGCGCGTTGCTGGCGGCCAGTGTGTCCTTGTCCCAGCGCACATTGTCTTCCAGGCCGGTGCGGCAGTGGCCGCCAAGCTGGAGCGTCCAGTGATTGACCTCCAGCTGGTGCCGGCCGATGCCCGCCGCGGTCCAGGTCGCGCCAGGCAGTACCTTGCCCAGTTGCGCCACCTGGAATTCGAGGATGTCCTTGCGCGCCGGCAGCGCATTCTTGATGCCGAACACAAATTGCACGTGCACCGGTGGCAGCAGCAAGCCCTCCTTGACCAGGTCCGCCGTGTTGTAGAGCATCGCCAGGTCGAAGATCTCGATCTCGGGCTTGATGTGGTAATCGCGCATCGCCTTGGCCAGCGCGCGCACGAAGTCGGGCGGGTTTTCGTAGACGGTGGTGGGGAAGTTGACCGAGCCCGTGGCCAGCGAGGCCATGTCCGGGCGCAGGTCGAGCATGGCGCCGCGCTGCTCCATGGCGCGCCCGCGCCCGCCGGTGGAGAACTGCACGATCATGCCCGGGCAATGCTTGCGGATGCCTTCCTGCAGCTCGGCGAAGCGCACCGGGTCCGAGCTGGAATTGCCGGCATCGTCGCGCACGTGCAGATGCACCAGCGTGGCGCCTGCCTCGAAGCTCTGGTGCGTGCTCTCGATCTGCTCGGCCACCGAGATCGGAATGGCGGGGTTGTCTTTCTTGCGGGGCACGGAGCCGGTGATGGCGACTGAGATGATGCAGGGATCTTGCATGTGAGGCTCCAATGTGAGGCTCTAATCAGGGATGACGCTGCCGGCTTCAGGCCGGACGGGCCTGGCGGCTGCGGCTGGCCAGGGCTTGCGCGGCCATGCGCAGCGAGGCGTTGGCCGCGCCGAAGCCAAGGTAGCCATCGCGCTGCACCAGCTCGAAGAAGAAACGGTCGTGGAAGGGCTCGGTGTATGCGTGGAGGAATTCACCACCGGCGTCCCTGTCGTATAGCAACTGGTGTTGCCTCAGGCGTTCCAGCGCGGCATCGTCCAGCCCGAGCCGGGCGCCGACATCGTCGTAGTAGTTGTCCGGCACGTGGAGCATGGCGGCCTCGGCGGGCACGGCCTGGTCCAGCGTCGCGCACAGATCCGGCGTACGGAATGCGATGTGGTGGATGCCCGAGCCCGCGTAGGCGGTGATGAACCTGCCGGTTGCGGTGCGGCTGCTCTCCGAGACATTGAGCGGAATCCGCAGGCTCTGCTCCGCGCTGACCATGGCGCGGCTCTTGACCAGTCCATAGGGATCGGCGATTTCGTGCAGCGCCTGCGCCTGCAGGCCGAACACCGTCTTGTAGAACAGCACGAAGCTGTCGAGCCTGTGCGGCGGCAGGGCCTGGGCGATATGGTCGATGGCCATCAGCCCCGCGCCCGCGCTGTCGGCGCCGCCGGGTTCCAGCACGAAGTCGCTTTCGTAGATGCTGCGGTCCGAGCCCTGTTCGTCGATCAGGTAGAACAACATGCCGTCGGGCGCGCGCAATGCCGGAATGCTGCGCTCGTGCGGGCCGATGCGCTCGCGCCATTCCTTGCACAGCAGGGCACGGGCACGCGTGACGGCGCGTTGGGCATCGTCCACCTTCAGGCCCAGCGCACACACGGAGGGGCCGTGCAGCTGGAAGTGCTCGGCCGCGGCGCTGTCCTGCTCGGCATTGAGGATGATGTTGACGCCGCCCTGCCGGTACAACTCCACCGCCTTGGAGCGGTGGCGGCCCGCATGGCCAAAGCCCAGCGAGCGCAGGCGCGCGCCCAGCTCGCGCCCGGTCACGTAGTCCACCGCGAACTCCAGGAAGTCCACGCCGCCGAAGCGCGGCGGCGCCGGCAGGGGCGGGCCGCCCGCCTCGGACTCGAGCCAGATCAGCGAGCGCAGCCCGTCGAGCGCGGTCAGGCGCGCGGGTGCCGCACGGAATTCGTCGTTGAAGATCTCCAGCGAAAGCGGTCCGCGATAGCCCGCGCCCATTGCCGCGCGCGCAAACTCGGTGACGGCCAGATCGCCCTGCCCGGGGAAATTGCGGTAATGCCGGCTCCACGACAGCACGTCCATGCTCATCCGCGGCGCGTCCGCCAGTTGCATGAAGAAGATCTTTTCCGCTGGCACTTCGCCGATGCCTTCGAGCGTGTCGCCAAGCGCGAGCGTGTGAAAGCTATCCAGCACCAGGCCCAGCGCGGGGTGGTCGGCCTGCCGCACGATTTCCCACGCCTGGCGCCAGCGCCGGGTGTGGCGGCCCCAGGCCAGCGCCTCGTAGGCTACCGACAGCCCGCGTTTCGCCGCGGCCTCGGCCATGGCGCGCAGGTCGGCTGCCGCGCGCGCGGGATCGTCGATGGCGATCTCCTGCACATTGCTGCAGACCAGCACCATGCGCGCACCGAGCTCTTCCATTACGTCGAACTTGCGCTCGGCCCGCGCCATGTTGCGCTCGCGGATCGCATCCGGCATGGCCTCGAAATCGCGGAAGGGCTGGTACAGCATGATGGCCAGGCCTAGGTCGGCCGCGATGCGGCGCACGTCGGCTGGCGAGCCGTCGAAATTCAGCAGGTCGTTCTCGAAGATCTCGACCCCATCGAAGCCGGCCGCGGCGGCGGCCTCGAGTTTTTCAGGGAGCGTCCCGGAGAGCGATACGGTGGCGATCGATTTCGGGTGGCGCCAGATTGTGGTGTCCATGTCAGATCCTGCGTGCTTCGTGTAGGGCAAGATTAGGACTGATCGTAGGTGGCAACAAGCGCAATTCGCGCGTGAACGTGCGACAATCGCGCGTATGCGAGCGACTGGCGCTCGGGATTAGGGTTTCCGCTATGGATAAAGAACCATTGAGCCGTCGGGACTGGATTGCCGGGCTGGAGAAGGGCCTGGCCATCCTGGAGGCATTCGATAACGACCACCCGCGCCTGACCCCCACGCAGGCGGCCCAGCTCACCGGTCTCACGCGCACCGCGGCGCGGCGTTACCTGCTGACCCTGGAGCATCTGGGCTACACCACCAGCGATGGCACCTTGTTCAGCCTCACCCCGCGCGTGCTCAAGGTCGGGTGGTCGTACTTCGACTCCGCCCGCCTGCCGCGCACCGTGCAGCCCTTCTTGCAGCAGATCACCGCCGCCGTTGGCGAGCCGGCTTACCTGAGCGTGCTGGACGACTGGGAGCTGGTATTCATCTGCCGCACTGGCACCAGCCGGGTGATGAACACAGGCTTCGTGCTAGGCGCGCGCGTGCCCGCGCCGCTGGCTTCGTCCGGCCTGATGATGCTGGCGTCCGAGCCGGAGGAGAAGGTCAAGGCCTGGCTGGAAGGCTGCGTGCTCACGCCTTACACGCCGCACACCATCCTGCAGCAGGACCGGCTGATGGCGGAAATCCGCCGTGCCGGCGCGCAGGGCTATGCCCTGGTCGAGCAGCAGTTGCAGATCGGCGTGCGGGGGGTGGCGGTGCCGCTGCGGGACCGCCACGGCAAGGTGATTGCCGCGTTGAGCGTGAATATGCAGATCGGGGACGAGAGCGCGGAGCAGGCGCTGGAGCGGGTGTTGCGGGTGCTGCAGGATACGGCGATCTCGATCATGCGGGTATTGTGAGACTCGCCGCGCCCGGCAAGCCTGTCAGGGGAGCGCGTGAAATGCGCCGAGCAAAAAGAGCAATGCGCTCAGCGTGAAGAAGGAAGCGATGGTTGTGATCAGCAAGGTCACAGCGCTGAAATCTTCCTGCCCGTAGGCCTGGCCCAGGGTGGCGTAGATGCCCATCATGGGCATGGCCGCCATCAGCACGGCCGCTGCGCGAAGCGAGCGGTCGATCCCGGGCAGCCCGAGCATCGGCAGCATCGTGATCGCCAGCAATACGCACAACGGATGCAGCACCAGCTTGCCCACGACAATGGGCACGATCCGCGAGCCGAGCCCGCCCATGGGCAGTCCGACCAGCGTGCCGCCAATGACAAACAGGGAGAGCGCACTGCAGGCGGTTGCCAGCGTATCGATGGTACGCGTGAGCGGCGCAGGCAACGTCAAGCCAAACACCGACACCGCCAGCCCCGCGAGCAGGCCAAGGATCAGCGGGTTGCGGATCAGCCGGGCCAGCGCTTTGCCTAACGCTTGCCAGCGGCCCGCGCCGCCCTGTTTGCGCTCCGCCATGAAGAGCAGGAAAGGAATCACCAGCAGGTTTTCCACCATCATGTTGAGCGCGAGCGAAACGCCCGCCACCGGCGCCAGCGTCAACAGGAGGATGGGATAGCCGACGAACCCGCTGTTCGAACACGACATGCCCATCGCATAGAATGCGCTGGCGGACGGATTCAGCCGGCCGACGCGCCGGCACCAGGCATAACCCAGGCCGATCACCGCCCACGATCCGATGCAATAGGCAAGCAGGTAGCCGACGTTGAAAATCTCGCCAACCTGGCGTTGCGACAGCGCGCGCAATAGCAGCGCCGGCAATGCCAGGTTGATCACGAACTTCCCGAACACGCGCATGTCGGCCTTGGCAAACAGCCCGGCGCGGGTCGTCGCGAATCCGATCAGGATGAGGATGTAGATCGGCGCGATGATCGCCAGGATATTGAGCATGCGAGTCTTGTCGGTGTTCTTGTCGGTCTGCTTGCCGGCTTGTCTGCTTGCAAGTTCATGTCCGGCTGCGCGCCTCAGAACTTATGGCGCAGGCCGGCCATGAAGCCCAGCCGGGTCGTGTTGCCGAACATATTGCCGCTGTTGTTGAAGGCTGGCGAGCTGTTCAGCGGGATCCAGGCGCCGCTCAGGTGGGTGTAGTCCACTGCCACATAGACGTCCGTGCGCTTGCTGAAGTTGTAGTCCAGCATGCCCGCGGTGGTCATGCGCTTGCCGCTCTCGCCGGCATGCTTGAGCCAGTCGTACTGGAAGGTGCCGATAAAGCTGAAAGCCTCGGTGATATTCACGCGCGTGCCGATATAGCCCACGTTGTTGCGGTAGTCGGCCACATCCAGGCGGTTGTTGGTATAGCCCAGGTAATACTGCGCGCGCGACGCCTTCCAGGTACCTCCCAGGCCCCACACGGTTTGCTTGCTGGCCTGCGCGGCCGGCACGGCGCCGAAGAAGGCGGAGGAGACATCGTGCGTGACCTGGTAGACAGCGCCAACCTCGATGGGCCCGGTGCTGTAGACCAGCGAGCCGGCACTGGCGTTGCTGGCCTTGATGCTGCCCGCGACCTCGCCGAAGGTATAGGCTGCCGCCGCCTGCAGCCCGCCGAACGACTTGATGTACTTGATGGTGTTGTCGTAGCGCAGGCCGGTGTAGTTGCCGCCCTGGTAGCCGACGATGGAGTTGTTGGCGAAGGCCATGGCCTCGTAGGAGGACAGGATTTCGTGGGCGAGCGTGTATTGCCGGCCCAGCGCAAGCTTGCCGTAATCGCCGTCCAGGCCGATCACCGCGGTGCGCCCGAACAGGCGGCCGCCTTGCTGGCTGCTGCCGGTATCCGGGCTGAAACCCGATTCGAGGATGTAAAAGGCCTTCAGGTTGTTGCCGAGATCTTCGGTGCCGCGCAGGCCCCAGCGGCTGCCGGTGAGTTCGCCATCGGTCATCTCCCACTTGCTGTTGCCGGCGGCGTTCGCGTGGGTGGAATAGCGGATGGTGGTGTCGACGAGACCATACAGGGTGACGCCGGATTGCTGGGCAAATGCGGGCAGGGTGGCGCTCCCGAGAACGAGCAGGGCGGCGGCTTTCTTGTTCATGTCGATACTCCTCCAGATACTTTTCATGTGGATATCAATATTGATATTGATTTTTTTAAGACGTGGGTTTGGTAATTTGATTTGATTCGATTTGATTCGATCGCGCTGTTGCGTTTCGGCGTTTTCGCGGAAACGGGCCCGCTTGGGTGCGTGCGATCGCACCGGCATCAGGTGAAAGGAGCGTGATGGGCCGTGATATCGCCGATATCGCCAACAAGTGCATATCGGTCACGGGCGACGGAGGTGGAACCTGGCCTCAGAGAGCGCTGGTCCGCGCCGGACCGGCCGCTCTGTGCTCCCTGGCCAGGCTGTGGTGCGCTCAGGCGGCCGCCCGGACCACCTTTGCCTCGCCCATGGCCTCGGCGCGCAGCCGGTCGTAGTCCTGCTTGTCCATGGGAACAGCGTTGGGCTCGCCGAGTTCGCTCATGCGGATGCGGTGGGTTTCGCGGGCGCTCAGGGCGGCCAGGGCTGCAACGATCGTCACGGCGAAGGTAATCGCGCCGATCGTCAGCGGGATATTGGCCGATCCCGGAGGTGCCACGGTGGCGAACAGCGCGGGAAGCAAGGCGGTGACGGCGGTGCCGATATTCTGCGCGATGGCCATGGCCGACACGCGCGAGCGTGTCGGGAACAACTCGGGGAAGAAGCTCGGGAAAATCGCGTTGTAGCCCTGGTAGACGATGCCCCACATCAACAGCGATGCCACGATGGCAAGCGGCACGTTATGGATGCTGATGGCGTAGAGATAGAGGAAGGAAAGCAACCCGGAGCTAAGCGCGCCAATGACGATCGGCGGCTTGCGGCCGATCTTGTCGGACAGGTTGCCGACAATTGGAATGACCACCACCGCGAGGATATTGCCTGCCACCGGAATCCACAGGTATAGGCTCTTGTCGAAGCCGACACCGTACGCCGGCTGTACCGCATAGGCCGCACCGAAGATCGTGGCTACCACCGGGATCACGTTCATCAGGGCCATGCACACCACGCGGATCATGTCGGGCCAGCTGAACTTGAAGGCTTCGATGATGGGCGAACGCACCACTTCGCCGGCCTTGGCTTCCTTGGCAAACGCCGGGGTCTCGGAGACTTCGCGGCGGATGACGAAGCCTGCCACCAGCACGACGGCGCTCAGCAGGAAGGGAATGCGCCAGCCCCAGGCATTGAACGCGTCCGACGGCATGTAGTAGGCAAGCGGCAGGAAGACCGCGGCGGCCAGGATCTGGCCGGCCTGCACGCCCTGGAGCGTGAAGCTGGCGTAGTAGCCGCGGCGCCCGAACGGCGCATGCTCCAGGATCATCGAGCTGGCGCCGGAGATTTCACCGGCGACCGCGAAGCCCTGGATCAGGCGAAGGATAACCAGGAGCACCGGGGCGAGCATGCCAACCTGGCTGTAGGTCGGCAGCAGGCCGACTGCCACGGTCGAGAAGCCCATCAGGAACATGCACAGCACCAGTACGTTCTTGCGCCCGTGGGTGTCGCCCCAGTGGCCCAGGAAGAGGGCGCCGATGGGCCGGGCGATATAGCCGACACCGTAGGTTGCCAGCGAAGCAACGATGGCGACCTTGGGATTGCCCGAGGGGAAGAAAATCTGGGGGAAGATCAGCGACGCCGCGGTCGCATAGATGAAGAAGTCGTAGTACTCGAGTGCCGAGCCGATCCAGCCGCTCGCGGTCGCCTTCTTGGTCTGGCGCTTGCCGTGCAGGTCACGGTCATTGAGGGTAGTAGCCAATTTCGTCTCCAGTCATTGTTGGCTGGAAATTAAGCGATCCCTTGATCGTCGACAAGGCGAATTCTCACAATTGGCGCGCTATTCGCGCAGACTGCGCGATACGCGCGCAAAAGCCGGGTTTCTACCAGCGGGATGACACCCCCAATCCGTTGCAAAGAGAGGTCGGAACGCGTTGATGTCCGTTCGCTCCCATTCCCCGCGTGGCGCACGCTACTCCACTTCGGATTCCAGGGTGGTTGCCAGTGCGTGCGGTCCTTGCGTTAGCTGCGCTTTGAGGAAATCGATGCAGGCCCGCATCTTGGCCGAGCCTGAGGCGCGCGCGGTGGTCACCGCCCATACGTCGGCCGGCTGGTGGTACGCGGGCAGCACGCGCACCAGCGCGCCGCTGCGGATGCTGCTGGCCACGTCCCATATCGAGGCCATGATGATGCCGTAGCCTTCGTGTGCCCATTGGCGCACGATATCGCTGTGGTTGGAGGCCATGGGCCCCGTGATCTTGACGGTTTCCATGCCGTTGGGCCCGGCCATGCGCCATACCCCGAAGCGCTGGTCGCGGTCGCGAAAGGGCAGGCAGTCGTGCCGTGCCAGTTCCGCGAGAGTCCGGGGCTGGCCGTGCCGGGCCAGGTAGGCGGGCGCGGCGCACAGGATGCGGCTGCCCGGGGCGATCTTGTGGGCAATCAGGTGGGGTTCCTGGACTTCGCCCACGCGAATGTCGAGGTCGAAGTTCTCGGCGATCAGGTCGACGCGGCGGTCCAGCAGTTCCAGCCAGACTTCGAGCGCGGGATGGCGCTGGCGCAGCAGGGACAGCGCCGGGCAGAGGTGGTCGCGCCCGAGCCGCAAGCTGGTGCTGATGCGCAGCAGGCCCCGTGGCCCTGCACTTGCGCCGCCAACCGCTTCCAGCATGCCCTCGACGTCATCCAGGATCTTCTGCGCCCATAGGAAGGCCGCTTCACCGTCGGCGGTCACGCTGACACGGCGCGTGGTGCGGTGGAACAATTTGACGCCGAGCATGGCCTCGAGAGTGGCGATGCGCTTGCTCACATGCGCGGCGGACAGGCCCATCTCGTTGGCGCCGGCGATAAAACTGGCGCGCCGGGCCACGGTGCAGAACAGGCGTAGATCCCGGAGGAAGGGATCATTGTTCGCCAATGCGACATTGTGAGTTTCCATGACGCCTGATTATCGTATCGACGTATAACAGTACGCTGTGCTGATGGCCCCTGTCCAGGCGGCCGGATGCGGGGCTCACCCCGCGCTCATCCCTCACCAGCACAGCACATGACAAAGCTCAGAATCGGCATTGCCGGCGCCGGCCTGATTGGCCGCCGCCATATGGAACTGGTGCAGGCCAGCCCGGCCTGCGAACTGGCCGCCATTGCCGACCCCGCATCGGAAGCGGCCGAGGTGGCGCGCGCTACGGGCGTGCCCTTGTACGCTTCGCTAGATGCACTCCTTGCAGCGCAACGGCTCGATGGCGTGATCCTCGCCACGCCAAACAAGCTGCATGTGGCAGACGCGCTGGCCTGCTTGCGCGCGGGCGTTGCGGCGCTGATTGAAAAGCCCGTGGCGCATAGCCTGGAGGAGGGCATGCGCCTGCGCCGGGCGGCCGAGGCGGCCAATGCAAAGCTGCTGGTCGGCCATCACCGCGCGCACAGCCCGCTGCTGGCCCGTGCACGCGAAATCGTGCAGCAAGGCGTGCTGGGCACGCCCGTGGCGGTGGTTGGCACGGCGATGTTCTGCAAGCCCGATGACTACTTCGCGGCGGCGCCGTGGCGCCGCCAGAGCGGCGGTGGGCCGATCCTGATCAACATGATTCACGAGATCGGCAACCTGCGGGCCTTGTGCGGCGAGATCGTGGCTGTGCAGGCAATGGCGTCGAACGCCGCGCGGCAGTTTCCGGTCGAGGACACGGTGGCGGTCAACCTGCGCTTTGCCAACGGCGCGCTCGGCACGTTCATGTTGTCCGATAGCGCGGCTTCGGCGCGCAGCTGGGAGCAGACTTCGCGGGAGAACGCGGACTATGCCAGCTATCCGGACGAGGATTGCTATGTGATCGCCGGCACGCGCGGCTCGCTCGCGGTGCCGACCATGCGGCTCAAGATCTATGCGCACGACCAGGACCGCTCGTGGTTCAAGCCCTTCCAGGCCAGCGTGGTCGAGCTCACGCGCGAGGACCCGCTCGCGCGCCAGCTCGCGCATTTCTGCGACGTGATCCGCGGCGCTGCCGCGCCGCTTGTCACCGTGCATGACGGGCTGCAGAATCTGCGCGTGACCGAAGCCATCGCCGAAGCTGCGCGCAGCGGGCGCATTGTCGAGACGGTGGACGCCTGAGCCGGGCGTCTTCCAGCCAGCGGCAACCGGCCGGCAGCAATCAACCTGACCCATCAGTGAAAAACAGAGGAACCACCATGAAATCCGTACTCGTCCTGAACGGGCCCAACCTGAACCTGCTGGGCACGCGCGAGCCGCAGATCTATGGCTCGGCCACGCTAGCCGATGTCGAGGCCAGCCTGCGCCAGCAGGCCGGCCAACTGGGTTTGTCCCTGGCCTGCTTCCAGAGCAACCATGAGGGCGCCATCGTCGATCGCATCCACGCAGCGCGCACCGAAGGCGTCAGCTTTATCCTGATCAATCCGGGCGCCTTCACCCATACCAGCGTGGCGATCCGCGATGCGTTTGCCGGGGTCGCCATCCCCTTCGTCGAGGTGCATATCTCGAATGTCCACAAGCGCGAGGCGTTCCGCCATCACTCCTACCTGTCGGATATCGCGGAGGCGGTGATGGCGGGCTTCGGCATCCAGGGGTACGGGCTGGCGTTGCAGTTCATCGCCGCAAAACTGGCGGGCGCGCCGGCCAAATAACGCGTTGCTTGTTCGACAGCAAGACAGCGGTGTTCAATAAGCGATCCTGGCAACGGCGCGCAGTTCCTCGGCTGTCGCCGTGCCAAAACCAAAGAACTCAAGATAGGCGGGAATCATCTCGAACAGCATGTCGGTGCCCACCTGGACCTGGCAGCCGCGCTCCAGCGCCGCGCGCAGCAAAGGCGTGTACTCCGTCTTCATCACCACCTCGCCCACCCAGGCTTGCGGGTCGATGCGGCTGACGTCGAAGGGCAGGGGATCGTCCTCGTTCATGCCCAGTGGCGTGGCGTTGACCACCAGCTGGTAGCCGGCAGGATCGTTCGAGCCCGTGCCGACCTGCAATTGCGGGTAGTGCGCCTGCAGCCGCGCGGCCAGTGCCTGCGCCGAGGCGTCGCGCGCATCGAACAGGCCTAGCCGCGCCACGCCGGCGCCGGCCAGCGACGCGGCAATGGCCGAGCCCACGCCGCCGCAGCCGGACACCAGCACGCTGGCGCCCTCCAGCTGGCAGCCTTTGCGCTGGATGCCGCGCACGAAGCCCGCGCCATCGAACTGATCGCCGAGCAAGGTGCCGTCGTCGCGCAGCAGTACCGCGTTGCAGGCGCCCGCGATGCGGGCCGTCGGCGTAAGCGCGTCCACCAGCGCCATGGTGGAAACCTTGTGCGGCATGGTGATGAGCGCGCCGCGCAGGTTGGTCAGCCGGAACAGCGTGCGCAAGCCATCGGCGAAGTGCTCGGCTTTCAGGCCCATGGGCACCACGACGGCATTGATGCCGCGCTGCGCGAACCAGGGGTTGTAGATCATCGGCGCCTTGAAGGACTCAGTGGGGTAGCCGATATGCGCGATGAGGGTGGTCTTGCCGTCGATCATGGTGGTGTCCGTGTTGCCTGTTACTTGTTACTTGCTGCTTATTGCGGTTTGTTCCGCAAGGCGGAAGAGAGGTGGGTAGCACAAGCTTAAGGGGTGAAATGAGGCAAACCAAGAGGTGCAATGCGCACTATGCGCGATAGGCGGACGTATGTGCGCGCTTATGGGGCGGAATTCGGGTTTGCCCCGGTGGATGAGACCATTTTGCGGGGATGGCATCGAAGCTAAGGGTTTACCCATAATTGGTGCGTTCATCGCGCGCTGGCGCACGAATAGCGCGACAGGCCGGGGCGCTCCCATTGTTGGCGCGCGGGGCGCCGGCTACGCTTCGGCTGCCGCCGGCCGACCCCGGCACGGCGCCAAGGCGGCACGGCACTCGGGCTAGAGCGAAGCCATGGCCCTTGCTATGATGGCTAACACCCGCAGCCACCACGGACCACATAAAAAGGAGCAGACATGAGCCGACCGGCAGACGTTTTTTCGCCGCGCGCCGACGATTTCCAGCCTTGGGAGAACCCGCTGGGCATCATGGGTTATGAGTTCGTCGAATTTGCGTCCCCCGATCCCGCGGCGCTTGGGCGCACCTTCGAGCGTTTCGGCTTTCATGCCATTGCCCAGCACCGGCACAAGAACGTGAAGCTGTTCCGCCAGGGCGAGATGAATTTCATCGTTGACGCGGAGCCGGATTCCTTCGCCACCCGCTATGCCTCCGAATACGGCCTCTCGATCTGCGCGGTCGGCATCCGCGTCAACGATGCCGCCACGGCATTCGCGCGCGCGGTCGATGCCGGCGCATGGCCGTTCGAGGCCGGCACGGTCGGCCCGATGGAGCTGAATATCCCGGCCATCCAGGGCATCGGCCGCTCCATCATCTACTTTATCGACCGCTGGCGCGGCAAGGAGGGGCGGCCCGGCGACGTGGGCGACATCTCCATCTACGACGTGGATTTCCGCGCGCTGGCGCATGCCGCCACGGATACCGCCGCCACTACCGCTGGCGCCGGCCTGGCCCGCGTGGATCACGTGACGCAGGCGGTCGACCCCGGGCATCTGGAAGAGTGGCTCGATTTCTATCGCAAGGTGCTGGGCTTTCGCGAGATCCATGAGGTCAATGCCGGCTGGCATGTCGCGAGCGATTCCCGCGTGCTGCTCTCGCCCTGCGGCCTGATCCGCATCCCGATCTATGAGAAAGGCACGCAGCGCCACGACCAGATGGAGCACTACCTGTCGGGGCATCACGGCGAAGGCATCCAGCACATCGCGCTGGCGACTGACGACCTGGTGGCCAGCGCCGCCGCCCTGGCGCGCAACGGCGTGCGCTTTGTCGAGCCGCCCGCGGCCTACTACGACACTGTCGATGCGCGCGTGCCGGGCCACGGGCTGGATCTGGCGGCCTTGCGGCGCTACGGCATCCTGGTGGACGGCGCGCTGCGCGCCGACGGCACGCGCGAGGCCTTCCTGCAAGCCTTTGCCCGCCGCGAGGCCGGCGAGTTCTTCTTCGAAATCGTCCAGCGCGACAACTACCATGGCTTCGGCGAGGGCAACCTGCCCGCGCTGGAGGCCGCCATGGGCTCCGCCTCTACGCCCAACGCCCCGGCTTGAGGGCCCGGATGGCAGCCGGCCCGCCTTGACGGCGCGGACCGGCTCGCGGATAGTGCGGTGCGCGGCATCCGCGTGGCCATTTCCCGTGGTTCCCGCGGTTCGTGATTCTCGCTTTGCCTGCCCATTCCTGGCCGCGCAGCCGCGGCCCTTGCGCCAGCCGTCGACATGACTTTTTGCTCGCTTCGTGCCACCTCCGCGGATTCCCGACGTATCGCCAGGCGGATGCTGGCGCCGGCCCTGGCGCTTTGCCTCGGCTTGCCCGCCTGCTCGCGGCATGAGGCCCCGTCCGCGGCGGCTGGCGCTTCGTCCGCGCAGGCCGCGCTGGCCTCTGCCGCGGTGGCGCAGGCCGACACCCTCAAGCGCGAGGCCTTGATCCTGTTGGCCTTTCCCGCCTGGCGCGACGACGACAAAGGCCGCGTGGTGCGCGCCGCGTTGCCGGACCCGGACTACAAGGGCACGGGCGAGGCGCCGCTGGTGGACGGCACCATCGATGTCAAGCCGATCCAGGTGATCCGGCTGGACGACACCCATGCGGTGATGCTGACCGAGGGCATGGTGGTGGATGAAGGCGGCACGCGCAACAATAGCCACGCGGCGGGTGCCTGGCTGGGCGCGTACTTCTTTACGCGCGATGCCACGGCCAGTGGCGAAAGCCCCGGCGGCTGGCAGCTCAGCCGGCGTGTTGATGGCTACGACTTCTCAGGCGGGCAAGGCTCGCTCGGCGAGTCGTCGGTCGCGAAGATATCGGCCACGGACTTTGCGCTCACCCTGACCTGGGGCAGTTGCTGGCAAGGCTATTGCGGCAGCTGGGCGTCGTTCTATCGCCTGGCGCCGGGGCAGATCTCCACCCTGCTGGGCGGCGTGGCCATGAGCGCGGAGAATTCCGGCGCGCTCGAGCCATGCGACGAGGCGCTGTCAGGCAAGTCCGACGTGCTCGCGCAACGCGGCACGGATAGCCAGGACGCCGGCGAGCAGGTCTGCTATGCGGTGGAGGGCAAACCGGCATTTGCGCTTGGCGCGGACACGCCGGGTGACCTGACCGTGGCGTTCCGGGGCCAGGAGGTCAAACTACCGGGAGGCGCGGCCAAGCCGCGGCGCAAATCGCTGGATGCGGTGGTGCGCTATCGCTTCCAGGACGGCAAGTACCAGGTAAGCCAGGGCGAGAACCCGGTGCCTTCGTTCTAGTTCCACTTCCACCACTTCCACCACTTCCAGGGCCGCTGCGGCAACGGGCTGGCTCCGGAAGTGCCTGTCCAACGCACGAGAGACAGACGCACCCATGACCGACATCCACCACGCCGCTGCCCAGGGCTTTTCCAGCCAGGCCGATACCTACGCCCGCGGGCGCCCCGACTATCCGAGCGCGCTTGGCGCCTGGCTGACGACGGAGCTCGGCCTGCAGCCCGGCAAGACCGTGCTGGACCTGGGCGCCGGCACCGGCAAGTTCAGCCGTCTGCTGCTGGCCACCGGCGCCAGCGTGATCGCGGTGGAACCCGTGGCGGCGATGCGCGCCCAGCTAAGCGCCGCCGTGCCCGCCGTGCAGGCGCTGGCGGGCACGGCCGAGGCCATCCCGCTGCCCGACGCCAGTGTCGACGCGGTGGTCTGCGCGCAGGCGTTCCACTGGTTTGCCAACGCCGCGGCCATGGCCGAGATCGGCCGTGTGCTGCGCCCGGGCGGCAAGCTCGGCCTGGTGTGGAACGTGCGCGATGAGTCGGTCGACTGGGTGGCGCAGCTGACCGCCATCATGACCCCGTTCGAGGGCGACGCGCCGCGCTTCTACAAGGGTGACTGGAAAAAGGTGTTCCCGGCCAGCGGCTTCGGCGAGCTGGGGCTGGCCAGCCTGCCTTACGAGCACGTTGGTCCCGCGCAGCAGGTGATCGTGGACCGGGTGATGTCGGTCAGCTTCATTGCCGCGCTGCCGGCCGCGGAGCAGGACGCGGTGCGCGCCCGGCTGCTGGCCGTGATCGACGCCAGCCCGGCGCTGGCCGGCAAGGCCAGCGTGGCGTTTCCCTACCGGACCGAAGCGTATAGCTGCCAGCGGCTGGCCTGACGGGCCCGCCGCGGACCGGCAGTGGGCACACATCGGGCACGCTACGGCGCGGCCGCCAGGCCCGGCGCGTTCGCGCTGTAGCCGAGCGGCGTGTCCGAGGGGCGGGGCGTGTCGCCCGCACGCTCGATCCAGCCACCGCCGAGGAACTGGTAGAGATCGACCAGGTTGGTCAGCCGTTGCAGCCGGGCGTTGATCAGCAGCAGTTGCGCGCTGTAGAGGTCGTTCTGCGCGGTCAGCACGCTCAGGTAGCTGTCCACCCCGTTGCGAAAGCGCAGGTCCGACAGCACCAGCCGCCGTTCTTGCGAGCCGGTGAAGCGCTCAAGCGCCTTGATCTGGTTGTCGAAGGTGCCGCGCGCCGCCAGGCCATCGGACACCTCCCGAAAGGCGGTCTGGATGGCCTTCTCGTAGGTGGCGATCTCGATGCGCTTCTGTACCTGCGCCAGGTCCAGCGCGGCAATGTTCTGGCCGCCCTGGAAGATCGGCAAGGTGATCTGCGGCGCGAACGACCAGGCGGCGGAGCCCGGCTTGAACAAGCCGCCCAGCGTGGGCGACAGCGTGCCCGCGCTGCCGGTGAGCGTTACCCGCGGGAAAAACGCCGCGCGCGCCGCGCCGATGTTGGCGTTGGCCGCCCGCAGCGATTGCTCCGCGGCGGCGATGTCCGGGCGCCGGGTCAGCAGGTCGGAGGGCAAGCCCGCCGGGATGTCGGCCAGCAAGGCCTGGCTGTTGAGCGGCAGGCCAGGCGGCAAGTCATCCGGTAGCGGCTCGCCCACCAGCAGCACCAGCGCATTCTCGGACTGCGCGCGCAACCGGCTTTCCGTCTCCAGGTTGGCGCGCGCCTGCTCGACCACGCCTTCGGCCTGGCGCAGGGCCAGCTCCGAGCCCGCGCCGACGTCAAACTGGAGGCTGGTGATGCGTAAAGACTCCTCGGCCGTCACCAGCGTGCCGCGCGTGACGGCCAGCGCGTCGTCGTAGCTGAGCATGGTGAGGTATTGGTTCGCCACCGACGACAGCAAGGCCAGCTCCGCCGCCCTGCGGCTCTCCGCCAGCGACAAGAACTGCGCGAGGGCCTGGTCGTTCAGGCTGCGGATGCGGCCGAAGAAGTCGATTTCCCACGATGCGCTGAGCCCGACTGAATACTCGCCGGAGACGGTCTTGCCAAGGGTGGACAGGTTCCGCGGCGTGCGCGCGCGGCTTTGCGAGGCCACCGCGTTGACGGCCGGGAACAGGCCGGCGCGGCTGATCTGGTACTGCGCGCGCGCCGCCTCCATGTTCAGCACCGACACGCGCAGGTCGCGGTTGTTCTTGAGCGCGAGTTCCAGCAAGCGCTGCAGGCGCGCATCGGCAAAGAAGTCCCGCCAGCCGATCTCCGGGGCCGGCGTGCTGGCCGTGGCGCTGGCGGCGCCCGGCTGGGTGCCGTAGACGCCGCCGGCCGGGAAGGCGGGGGCAACGGG